>NZ_MJXO01000067.1:19037-119312 GCF_001762835.1 Campylobacter sp. BCW_6466 | reverse complement strand
TTTACTCAAATATTTTTCTCCTTCCTTATTTAAAATGATTTATTTTGAAATTAATTTCATATTTTTTATTTTTTAATAATAATATAAAATATAAAAATAAAATAGCGGAATAATAAAATATTTAAACTTAAAGTATAATTAAATACTGATTATTATATAATTATAAAATTTCAATTTAAATTTTATTTTATATAAAAAATTGATTTAATGAGAGTAAAATTAATTAAATATTGAAATTATCTGTGAAATATTTTTAATTAATTTATATTAATTAAAGCTAGCCTGTAAATTCAGTAGCTTCATAGCCCATAGGCTTATCTACAAAACAAGATTTTTCTTTTAAAAATATAACCTCTATAGTTCCGACCGGTCCATTTCTATTTTTTCCAACAATAATTTCAGCATTTTCTTGCATAGGATTTGGTATAAAAAGCCTTTGATAAGCTTTACCTTCAGCTTTAGCTTTATTCTCTCTTTCTTTTTCTTCTTGCTCCCTATAAACCTCATCGCGATATACAAATAAAATAGCATCCGCATCTTGCTCTATAGCTCCACTTTCTCGCAAATCACTCATCAAAGGACGCTTATTTGCTCTTTGCTCTAAACCACGATTAAGTTGTGAAAGTGCGATAATCGGCATATCAAGCTCCCTAGCCAAAAGCTTAAGTCCTCTTGAAATTTCACTCACTTGCAAATGCCTATCATTAAAATTTGAATTACTCATCATAAGCCCTATATAGTCAATCACACAAAGTCCTACACTTTCATCTTGAGATTTTAAACGCCTTAAAATAGCCCTTACATCAGCAATAGTTGCATAACCACTATCATAAATATATAATTTCTTTTGACTATAATCATTACAAGCATCTCCTAAACGCTCCCATTCATCATCGTTTAAATCTGCGGTTAAAATTCTTTGTAAAGGGATAGAAGTTTTTGAAGAAAGCATTCTTTGCATGATTTGAGTTGCGGGCATTTCAAGAGAAAACAAAGCCACACCTTTATTTTGTCTTAAAACTTTATCAATGAAATTTAAACAAAGGGTTGTTTTTCCCATACCTGGGCGCGCAGCGATTATTATAAGCTCACCTCCTTTAAAACCTTTTGTCATTTTATTTAAACCCTCAAAACCTGTATCAAGGCCTATGATATTTTTATTTTCTAAAGTTTTTTGCTTTTTAAATTCTTCAAAAAGTTCTGATATTATTATATTAACATCTTTAATATCTCTAAAATTTACACGATTTGTAATGCTAAAAATTTCTTTACCAATTTCATCTGCGATTTCACTTACAGCACGATTTTCATTAATACGAGCTGGTAAAAGATGTGCAAAACTCAAAAGTTGTCTTTTGATGGACTTTTCGCGAAGTTCATTTACATAAGCAGGCAAATCTATCATAGAAGGAGTGGCAAGAATTTCTGCTAAAATCTCTTCATCTATTTTTTTATGTTTTTTTAAAAAACTTATAGAAATAGGCTCTTTGTTGTTGCTACAAGCTATAATTGCTTTAAAAATATCTTCATGAGCTTTAAGACTAAAATCTTTTGGACTGATATCGCCTGCTATACTAGCGTAAGCTTCTTCACTCATGATGCAACTGCTTAAAATAGCTCGCTCTAAATCCAAGTCATAATACTCTTGTTGCACTAAATTTCCTTATAAATATAAATAGTTTTAAAAATTTTATCTAAAAAAACTTAAAATTATAAACTTTAATTTTTTATAAATATTTAAAGTAATATTAGTTACAATTATAATCACAACATTTATTTTATTAGGAGAACACTTGAAAAAACATTTATTTTCATGTATTTTAGCTTCCATCTTAGCCCAGTCAGCTATGGCTGTAGATTTTCAAGAAGGTTTTAGTGGAAATTTAAGCATAGGTGTAGGTGCAAGAGATATTAAAAGCAATATTTCAACTTTAGCGGATAGTGATTACTTAGGTGGTTATGATGCTGATAATTCGGACTCTTCTTTTATTCCTTTTATCGGTGTAGAACTTTACTATGGCAACCTTATAGACAATGATAGAGTTTTTATCAAAAACTACAATGGAAGAGATATCAGCGGTATAGCTTTAGGTTATGAAAAAGCCTATTTAGAGCGTTTTAGTACTTCTTTTTCTGTAATTTCTTCTTTAAGAGAAAAAGCTTATGCAAATCCTTATCAAATAGGCAATAGAGAAGAAACTGATGTTGATAGATATGGTTTTAAAATCTCTCAACTTTACGAAAGTGATTTAGGAAAATTTACAGCTTCATATTTATTTAGCAAAAACAAATATGATAAAGACGCAGTTGAGTACAACTCTTTAAAAAGAGAGGGGTATTATCACGAGTTTGAATTAAATTACAATTATAGTTTGTTAAATTTAGGACTAAGCTATGATTATAATGATGCAGATGGAAAAGCTCAAAGTTACTCAAGATATGGTTTAAGCATGGGGGCAAATTTAGCTTTTGCTAATGACTATATCTTCACCCCAAATTTAAGTCTTAGTAAATATGAAGCAGTAGGAACAGATCCTATCTTCCACAAAAAACAAGACGGTAATATAGTTAAGCTTAATCTAAAAGTTGTTAAAAATCAATTTTTGGGCTATAACGGACTTTATGGTTTTGCAAATTATGGTATAGAAAAAAGAAATAGCGATATAGGATTTTATGATGAAACCTATCAAGTTGTTTTAACTGGAATAGGATATAAATTCTAAAAAATTATAAAAAAAGCTCCTTTGATAAAATTTAAAAAAGATCTATCCACTATAAAGATAGATCTTTAAAAATCCTTTTAAGAAAAATCCAAGCTAAAATCAAAACACAAAATTCAGCAAAAAATGGACTTAACCATACTCCATTTAAACCTATAAAATAAGATAAAAGCAAAAGAAAAAATAAAGGCATGAATAAATTTTGCATTAAGCTTAAAAACAAAGAAAAACTTGCTTTATTAAAAGCTGTCAAAAAAGAACCGCTTAGGACATTAAACCATGCAAAAATATAATTAAAAGCAAAAAGCATCAAAGCTGTATAAGCAAAAGTTTTAAATTCTTGATCATTTTCTTTTGCAAAAAGTGCTATTAAATTTTCTCCAAATATCAATATAAATACTATAGAAAATAAAGATAAAATTCCCCCTGCAAAAAATACCACTTTTATAATAGCTTTAATCCTTAAAAAATCTTTTTTAGCATAATTATAACTAAGTGCAGGTTGCATCGCATCCCCCATAGCAATAATGAGCATTATAATAAAACTATCAATATATAAAATAATAGAAAAAGCTGCCACGGCTTGAGTGGTAGAAATTTTTAACAAAACAAAATTTGCAAAAATACTATATAAAGAACCCGAAACATTGCCAAAAAACTCGCTACTTCCATTATAAAGAATATTTTTAAAAATTCTCAAATTTATATATAAACTTGAAAATTTAAGCTCTAAATTTTGAAATAAAAAAGGAATAATTCCAAAAATACCACTTAAAACAATTCCTAAACAAGTTGCAAGGGCTACCGAAAACAAGCCCCAACCAAATACAACTATAAAAAGATAATCAAATATAATATTACTTAAAGCTATGATTATGTTCATAATCATACTATAGGTTGTTTTTCCACAAATTCTTAAATAATTATCCAAGGCAAAAGAAAGCATGGTAAAAGGTGCAAATAAAGCAAAAACAAACATACATTCTTTAGCCATGGTTTTAATCTCATCGCTAACATTTAGACAATCAATCAAAACAGGTCCTAAAAAATACTCCAAAATTCCAATAAAACAAGAGATTAGAAAAATAATCAATATACTAGAACTAAATATCTTTCTAGCTAAATTCTTCTTGCCTAAACCCAAATGCATAGAAATTTGCACTGCTGAACCTATAGCTATCATATCAGCCAAAGCAAAAGACATCATAATAAAGGGAATAATCAAGGCTAGTACTGCTAAAGCATCACTTCCTAGATATTTTCCAACAAAAATTCCATCAACTATATAATAAAAAGAAATAAAGGCCATGCTTATGACATTTGGCACGGCACATTTTATAAAAAGCCTAAAAGGGCTTAAAGTGCTAAAAATATTTGACATACAAATCCTTTAAAAATATTAAAATAAAATATTTTTAAAGACGCTAGTAGAGTGCTTGAAGTCCTAAAATATAGAAATTTAAACGATAAGTTCTTATTGTTGTTTTTGTATTAGTTTTATTTTGCATTTTCATAGTTTTAAATTAAAATAACTAAGAATTATAAAATTTACTTATTAATAAGTCAAATTTAGCCCGAAGGCTAAATTTTAAAGCACAGAAAGAATTTTTACAGCGTCATTTAACCCTGTAACTATACTTGCTCCATTTTTAGTAGCAATATCTCCTGCTACAAAGATACCTTTAATATTGCTTTGTTTATTTTCATCCATTAAAGGCACGCCTTTATCATCAACATTAATCCCGCATTTTTGTAAAAAATCAAGTGGAGTAGAACCACCAATAGCATAAATAATTCTATCATAAATATCGCTTGTACCATCGGTAAAATTTACCTTAGCCTTGCCACTATCATCTTCTACCTCATTAATATCAATTCCTAGTTTTAACTCTACTTTACCCGAATTTCCAGCTTCGTGAATATCTTTAAGATTGATATCATTTAATCTTGTAAATTCTTTTTTGCGATAACAAAGGCTAACTTGATTTGAATTAGCCAAATCCACAGCGTATTCTGCTGCTGAATTTCCACCACCTACAACAAGAATTTTTTCATTGCCCAAAACTGAATTGGCATTAAAATTAATGATTTTTGTTAAAGTCATAGGAAGTTTGTAATCAGGCTTATTAGGCTTACCCATTCTACCTATAGCAACGATGATGTTTTTACACTCATAAGCGCCTTTAGCTGTGCTTACTAAAAAAACTCCATTTTCATTTTTAACGCTCTCAACTTCAGAGCCAAATTCAACTTCTATATTGTGCTCTTTTAATGCGTTTTGAAAAGTTTCTATAGTACTTTCTTTGGTACCATCTTCAAAAGGAACATGTCCATGATTAGTTCCTTCGCATCCCTTATAAGCTTTATCTACTCTTTTGCCATCTTTATAAAATTGCATTAAAGTTTGACAAATGTTATTTGATTTTTCCAGTATCAAAACTTCTTTGTTTTTAAGCTTAGCTTCAACCGCACAACCTATGCCTGTTGGACCTGCACCTACTATAATTAAATCTATTTTTTTCATTTATATTTACCTTTCAATTCTGATTTTTTTTGTATAATTTATCAAGTTTTTTGTAAATAAAGGATTAAAAATGCGAAATTTGCTTGAAAATATTAAGAAAAATTCTCAAAAACTACTTAACTTAACACCTAAAGATAAAGAAAAAATTATTTTAAAATTAGCTCAAATTTTAAGAGAAAATTTCAAAATTATCCTAGAAGCAAATGAAAAAGATATAGCAAATTTCACAAAAAGTGGGGCAATAAAAGATAGGCTTTTATTAGATGAAAAACGCATTTTAGCTCTTTGTGAAGGCCTAGAAAAAATCGCTTATATCGAAGATCCTATAGGTAAAATTTCTAAAGGCTGGAAAAATTATGCGGGTTTAAGCATACAAAAAATAAGCATTCCTTTGGGACTTATTTGTGTTATTTACGAAGCAAGGCCTAGTCTTAGTGCTGAAATCGCAGCTTTAATGATAAAAAGTTCTAATGCTTGTGTATTTAAAGGTGGAAGTGAAGCAAAATTTACAAATGAAGCTATATTTACTCTTGTTAGCAAAACACTTAAGGAATTTGGTTTACAAGATTGTTTTGCTATGTTTACTCAAAGAGACGAGATCAAACAAATTCTAACTTTTGATGATTTAATCGATGTGATCATACCTCGCGGTAGTTCAAATATGATACAAGAAATCGCAAACAATACCAAAATTCCTCTTATTAAACAAGATAAGGGCTTGTGTCATGCTTTTGTAGATCAAAGCGCTAACTTAGATACGGCTTTAAAAATAATCCTTAATGCAAAGTGTCAAAGAGTAAGTGTTTGCAACGCTTTAGAAACGCTTTTAATCCATGAAAAAATTGCTAAAAATTTTATAAGTCTTTTAATCCCTGAATTTAAAAAATTTAAGGTAAAAATTCATGCCTATGAAAATGCTTTGGCTTATTTTAACAACTCAAATTTAGAAGTTTTTAAAGCAAGTGAAAATACCTTTGATACAGAATGGCTTGATTTTGCTTTAAGTGTAAAATTAGTAAAAGATTGCGATGAAGCTATAGAGCATATCAATAAACACAGCTCCTTGCATTCTGAAACCATTATCTCAAATGATGCTTCAAATATCGCTAAATTTCAACGCCTTATAAACTCATCTTGTATTTATGCTAATGCTTCAACGCGTTTTAGCGATGGAGGAGAATTTGGCTTTGGTGGGGAAGTTGGAATTTCAACTAGCAAATTGCATGCAAGAGGTCCTATGGGGGTTGAAGATATTTGCACTTATAAATATATAATTAATGGAGAAGGACAAATTCGAGAGTGAATAAAATAGAAATGCTAAAACAACACTTTAAAGAAATTGCTAAACTAAATTCAAGCGAACAAGTTTGGCAAATGCCTTTTTTTGCGGCTTTAGGTGTGGGTATAGTTTTAGGGTTTAGTGTATTTTTTGGAAAATTAAACTATGGACTCATTGCCATGATAGGAGCTTTATCTTTTTTATATGTTCCAAACACTCCTTTATATCATAGAATGGCTGTTGTAATGTGCTGTTCTTTTGGCATAGTTTCTAGTTTTTTCTTAGGAATTTTAACCCATTTTTTACCTTCAGTTTTTGCCTTCATCCCTATAGGACTTGTGGCCATGGGAAGTTCTATTTTAATTAGATATTATAACATTGGTGCACCTGGATATTTCTTCTTTGTATTTTCTTGTGTTTTAGGAGCTTATTCTCCTTTTGAAGCTAAGGATTTTATCTTTTTAGTGGGTCTTGTTTTTCTTGGAGCAATGGTAGCTAATTTAATGGCTTTTTTATACTCTATCGTTGTGATTTATGGATTTAAAAATGCTTTACCTAGCGAAATTCCACCTAGAGAATACATAGGTTTTGATGCAGTTTTTGTGGATTCTTTGATTATGGGTTCTTTTGTAGCTTTTTCTATATTTTTAGGAACTTTTTTAGAACTTGAAAGAAGTTATTGGATAGCCATTTCTTGCACAGCTATTATGCAAGGTGTAACTTTAAACTCTATATGGATTAAACAAATTCAACGTATCATAGGAACGGCCTTAGGAGTATGTTTTGCTTGGTGGCTTTTATCTAAACAATTTCACAATATAGAACTTGTTTTACTTATGATGTCTTTGTTTTTTATAGGACAATTTTTAGTCAATCGAAACTATGCTTTAGCTATGATTTTCTTTACTCCTTATGCCACTTATCTTTCAGAAGCAGCTAATTTTATGAGTGAGAATGCAAATACATTAATACTCGCTCGTTTAGTTGATGTCGTAATAGGAAGCATTTTAGGACTTTTGGGTGGTTTTGTAATTTATAAACCTTATCTAAGAGTACATTTTGAACGCATTGCAAAATACATCTTTAGGATAAAACGAAAAGCTTAAAAGTCAAATAAAACACAAGCATTATCCCCTAAAATTTGCTCTTGTTCTTTTTTAGATACGACAACTTCATTAAAAGCTGCTAGAGCCGATGAAAAATTAACATTTGCTTCAAAATTTGTATGTGGCCAATCGCTTCCAAAAACAAAATTGCTAAGTGGAAAATATTCTTTTAAAATTTCATATATTTTCTTTGCAAATTTTATAGCTTGTTCATTATTAACATAGTCTATTTTTGCCCTATAAAAACCGCTAATTTTAAAAAATATTCTAGAATTTTTTAAACAAATTAAATCCTCTAAATTTGTTAAGTTTGCATTAGCTCTTGCTAAATGATCAATAACAATATTACAACCATAAGGAATTAAATTTTTAACAATATCAACAAGATTATTATCCAAATCTCTTTGAATTTCTATTTGCATTTTAAGCTTACTTAAATTTTCAAAAAATTGAGTCCAAACCGTACTTTTAAAATTTGGCAATTCTTTGCCAATTAAATTTAATCTAACTCCACAAGCTTTTCTTTCTTTTAGTTTTTGAAGCTCATCAAATTTAATACCTTCATCAACCACAACTATAGCTTTTATATTTTCATCTTTTTCGATACTCTGAAGCAAAAATTCATTATCAACACCTAAAAAACTTGGCTGAACTAAAACCCCTTTATCAAAATCATAATGATCTAAATTTGCTTTATAATCTTTAAAACTAGCGTCATAATCAGGCTTATATCTTGCATTTGCAACTGTATTTAACTTTTTCAAAAATATATGTGCATGAGTATCAATCTTCATTAAATTATCCTTATAAAATAAAACTCATTATAATAGTAGCTAAAATCGCCGCCATAAATCCTATTGGCACAGCTTTAATAAGTAAATCTTTAAATAATTTTTCCTTATATTTATCAGGACAAGATCCTAAAATTAAACTTCCTCCAGAAGAAAAAGGAGAAATAGCAGAAGCTTGAGCCCCTACAACAATACAAGAAAAAAGCAATGCCTCGCTTAATCCACTGCTTGCAGCAATGCTTGGAACTATAGGAAAAAGCGCTGGAGTAACCACACCCAAAGTACTTGAAAAAAGCGACATAAAAGCTGCAATAGCACACATTATTAACGGGATAAAAATCACATTGATCTCATTTTCTACAAGATCTGAAAATAATTTTATAGCCCCTGCTTCAACTGCTATGCTAATTAACATCCCTACTCCACAAATCATTATTAAGGTTCCCCAAGGAATTAAAGCAACAACTTGTTTCTCATCGGCTAATTTTAAAAATAAAGCAATGGCAACAAAAATCATGGCTATCATAGCTATATCTATTTTTTTATTAAAATAACTAATTGTCTCATTATGTGGAAAAATAATATTTAGCACAGGAAAGATTAAAACAACAATAATCATCATAAACATGAGAATTAAAGTAGTTTTTTGTTTACAATCAAATGGATCAGGTTTTGAAATAACACTGGTTTGCATCTTATTTCTAAAAGCATTAAACACAAAAAAAGATAATACCACAATAGGCAAAATTATAGTAAAAGCAAAAATAATACTAGAATTTATAAAAGCTTCATTTGCTTCAATACCTGAATTTTGCATCAATCCTCGAAAAATAATCCCACTTTGAGAAGTCATAAAATTTGCTCCTCCTAAAGCACCATAGTTTATGGCCATAGCTCCGGCAATTTTACTTAAACCGATTTTATCGCAAAGTAAAAAAGTAAGGGGTGCCATAAAAGCCAAAACCGTATAAAAACCCGCTCCTAAAGCAGCTATAATAGCACTAACCACAAAAATAACAAAAGGAAGTAAATAGGGATGATTAGCAAAACGATACATCAAATGTCCAGCTAATTTTTCAAGAGTTCCATTTACGGTTGCAAAATTATAAAACAATGAAACAGCAAAAATAACAAAAAATATAGAAATAGGCCAAAAAGCTATGATTTTTTTAGGAGCTAAATCCATAAAAAAGGCTCCTATAATATAAGCAAAAATCATAGCAAAAATTCCAACATTATGTCTAGTAATATAGCCTAAAATGATGGCTACTATAATACTAGAGATGATTAAAAAAACCATTATCATCCTTTAAAATATTATAGGGCTTATGATATCAAAAAATATATTTTTCAAAGCATAAAAACAAAATCTAAAATTTAAAAAATATCTATTTAGTAACAAATTTACTCATCTTATAAAATATTTTACAGAATATCTTGAATTATAACAAGCAAAAACCCCTTTTAGGCAAAAAACAATACCATAATCCCATCTAAAAATATTTGAAAATAGAAAGAATATTCTCATAAGCTCATCTTTATAATATAGAATTAAAACACTACAGAAAAGTCAAGTTTAAAAATTTAAAAAATGTCTTGAAGAATAAAATAAAGAAAATAAAAAATTGTATAAATTTAAAAAGCTTTGGAATACTCCAAAAGCTTTTTTTATATTATTTGTTCGCTCTTTCTATATACTCACCACGCACAGTATCAACGCGTATAACTTCACCTTCTAGCACATGAAAAGGAATTTGCACTACTGCGCCTGTTTCTAAAGTAGCTGGTTTTTTATTTGATCCTTGAGTATCACCTTTGAAATTTGGAGCTGTTTCGATGATTTTGAGTTCAACAACTTGTGGAACTTCTACGCCAATAGCTTTACCATTATGAAAAAGTACATCTACCATCATACCATCAAGCATCCATTTTTTTGCCTCACCCACATCATCATCACTGATAGCTACTTGTTCATATGTTTGTGTATCCATAAATTGGCAATTTTCACCATCATCATAAAGATACTGCATAGTTTTATCTTCTAAATTTGGAGCTTCACATTTATCGCCTGCATGGAAAGTTTTTTCAAGTACTTTACCATCAATAAAAGATTTGATTTTAATACGCACAAAAGCAGGACCTTTACCTGGTTTTACATGCTGATACTCAACTATTTTAAAAGGAATTCCATCGATTTCTATTTTAAGTCCCTTTTTTAAATCACCCATTGAATAAGATGCCATAAATTTCCTTTGTTAAAAAATAAAAAATAATTCTATCAAATTTTGATTGATATCACAATAAAATTATTTTATTTGATAAAAAAATAAGTAAAATTACGCTAAAATTTAAATTTAAAGCATAGTAAATGCTCGCTTCTTTTTAGAAGAGGAAAGTCCGAGCTGCTAAAGACAAGCATTCCATCTAACAGATGGCTAGGGCAACCTAAGGGATAGTGCAACAGAAAGAAAACTACCACACAAGTGGAAAAGGTGAAACGGTGGGGTAAAAGCCTACCAGCGATTTTGGCAACAATTTCGGCTATGTAAACCCAATGCGCAGCAAGAAGGGATGGTTAGCGTCTTTGTTTTAACCCTTCGCTTGATTTTGTTTGTAAAAACAAAACTAGATAAATGAGCATTCAAGACAGAACTCGGCTTATCGCTATGCTTTTTAAGATCTAACATAGGTCAAAGCTTTTTGAAATTTTTGAATTTCAACAGCCTTTGCTTTTTTCTTTTGTTCAATTAGTGCAACAGCTTCTTGCAAAAGAGCTTGAATTTGATAAAATATATCATTTATATTTTCTTTTATAAAGTCTTCTGAGGGCGATCTTTTAGCTAAATTTTTAATAAAAGCTTTCATATCAAGTTTATCAAGCAAATTTTCAAGCTTATTAATATCTTCTTGAATTAACGCGAGTTTAAAATCATTGATCCACTGTTTCATTACTATGCACTTCTCTCCAAGCTTCTAGTAAACCTTTGGTTACATTTATAACTTCATTAATTCTTTCTTCGTTATTTTCTAAATTTGCCAAAGATAAAAGTTGAATTTCTCTTGTATAAAGCCCACTTAAATAATGCGCCACATCTCCACCTTTTTCGTAATCTAAAGTATTAATAAGCTCTATAAAAATAGCTGTTGTTCTTTTTACAAAGTATACTCTTTGCTCTATATCCTCGTTTCTTATCGCCACTTTAGCCCTTGCACAAAAACGCAAAATTCCCTCATAGAGCATTTCGATAAGTTTTTGCGGAGATTCTATCCCCGCTTGATTTTGAGAATAAGCATTATAAGCTAAACTATTTTGCATCTTTTTTATCCTTAATTATTAGAATTATTTGCTGCATTGATCATATTAGTCACAGTTGTTAATTGCTGATTAAGTTTATTTAAGATGCTCTCATATTGCAACCATTGATTTGCCATTGTATCATACCTTGTATCAATCAAAGTTTGAGTTGATTCTTTGGTTTGGGTTAAAGACTTAGTATCATTTGTTAAACTCTCATCGTATTTTGTTAAAGAGCCATCTTTGCCTGTTATACCTTGTAAAGTTGTTTTAAGTTGCGCAAAAACACCCACACCTTCAACTGCCTCAGCAGCAATGCTCGTTTGGCTTAAGCCAAATTGTTTAAGAAATTCGCTATCTCCTTTTATGGCAAAATCAGAACTTCCGTCGGTTTTAAAATTAAGCTTATATCCTTTTTCTCCATCTTTTTCATAAGTTTCAACTTTAACCGTTAAACCTTCAATACCTTTACTATTGATATGATCAGCTAGATTTTGAAGCATTTCTTGTTCTGTTTTTCCTGTTAATTTAAAATCAGTTCCATCAGCATTTTTAGATAAATCATAAGTTTCAAAATTCGTAACAATTTGAAACTTACCTGAAGAAAAACTTATACCTTTATCATCACCTTCGCCCACATATTTGTTAAGACTACCTTCTTTAATTAAATCACCAGTATAGTTTATATCCTTGTATTGAGTAATGCCTGAAAAAAAGCTTTCAGTTAAATCAGGATTTTCTTTCATCTTGCTTTCAAAAGTGGAAGAGTCAAAATTTAGAGTTCCTGACTCAGTCATACTTAAACCATAGTCTTGTAAAGAAAGCATTACCTTAGCACTTACTTTATTTCCATTAGTATCTTCTACAGTACCATCAACTGATTGAGTTTTAAAAAGCGCAGAAATAATACTTGAGCGTATAGAGTTTACTTCGGTTACGCCTTGTAAAGAACCTTTGGTTCCTGTTTCGCTGTTATAGTCTGTAGCGGCATTAAGATTTAACACTAAATCATTATAGGCATCAACCATATCTTGCATAGCCTTGGTAACAGACTCACTATCTTGCTGAACATCAAAATTAATTTCACCTGTTTTATTTAAAGTCAAAGTAATACCTACACCAAGATCGGTTATAGTATTGCTCGATCTTGTCATCTTGATACCATCCATGGTAAATTTAGCATCCTGAGCTTTTTGAATATGCAAAGGATTATCTTCGCTATCAATAATGCCAACACCTTTTTTACTTTTAGCAGGATCAAAATCTTCAGCTTTTAAAGCATCTTCATCGAGTTTCCAACCAAGACTTTCAAAAACACTTTTAGCATTTTCATCAACTTTGTATTTACCATCAGAATCTTTTGCACCCGGATAAAAGCTTATAGCACTATCTTCACCTGTCTCCTTACTCGTTAAGGTTAAGCGATAAGGTGCGTCTTTTTCTCCTGTATTTACCATCTTAGCTACAATTTCTCCACCCGTAGCAGTATTAATCTTATCAACTAAATCACTATAGGTTGTATTTTTATCTATAGTAACGCTATATTCTTTTCCATTAGAAAAAAAAGTTAAATTTGTAGGTTCTTTTAAACTTGCATTGATAATTCCTGTATCATTTACCAAACCCTTGCTTTGATAAACATCTTTTTGGGCAAGTTGAGTTACATTGATATTCATGCTTTGTAAAGCAACACCTGAAGTCACACTAAGGCTTGCAGGAGGATTATCAGTGATACTTGCTATAACCTTTCTTTTTGCAAAAGCCGTAGAGTCTCCTAAAGACGATACAGCTGCTTGAAAAGCAGAAAGCTTGGTTTTAAGCTCGGTTAAATCTTTTTGTTTGGTTGTATTTTCTTCGATTTTTTTAGTATAAGGATCAATACGAGCTTTTTGTTCTGCTTCTTTTAACTTGTCTAAGGTTTCTTGAGTTAAAACCCCAGAACCAAATCCTAAACTTGATAAACTACCGAATGCCATTTTTAACTCTCCTTATCAAATATCATTCCTATCACATCTCTAAAATACTCAGCTAATCTCATAGCTTCTTCGCTAGGAATTTGACGAATTTCCCTTCCAGTACTTTTTTCAGTCACGCTAATATACATAGAATTAATTTTATCACTATAACCAAAACGAACATTAGTATCTAAAGAATCCATTTGTTCATTTAACTTTTTTGTAATATCAGCTAACTTTTCATTCACACCTTGCTGTTGTCCATCATCGCCTCCTTGGCTTTGACTTTTATCGGTTTGAATGTTTAAACTAGCCTGTGTCTCACTTGTTCTTTGGCTAATGTTTGCCAAAGCTGTATCCATTTGCCCATTTGCCTTCGATATTTCCATTTTAAAATCCTTTTTAAAATTTCTTATTGCTAGTTACAAGCTTATATCGACAAATTTATAAATTTATGAACACTTAGTAAAGAAAAATTTATTTTTCAATATAAAAAATAGTAAGCAAAAACTGTGCCAAAATTTTAAAAAAATCTCAACTATCTTAAAAAATTTCAAATTTATTAAAAAGATCTGGATTATTTTCTAAGATATTACGTAAGATTAAATCTTCTATCACGCTTTTAGTGCAATCTGTTTGCTTAGGCCAAGTTCTTAAATAGCCCTCAGCTTCACCCTTAGCACTTGCATCCACTCCAAGTCTTTCTTCTTTGATAAAAATATCTCTTTTAGCATCTATATTATTTACCACACGCCAAACAAGCATATAAGGGTTTTCAAGCTTATTTTCAGTATCCAAAAATACTAAAATCCTAAAATGTTTTTTAAATTCTAAAAATTTATTAAAACTTTGTTCAATTTTTTCTTTTTTATTAAGCAAAATGCAAACTATAGGACTTTTGCTTTCTTTATAAAATTGCTTTAAATTTAAAAGCTCTACCTTAGTTTTAAAAAGTTCTAACAATTTTTCATCTTCTAAAATTTCAAGCTCTTCTACTTGTGTTTCCTTGCAAGCATCAAGTCCTGCTTTACCCCCAAAACAAGAATTAGGCGAAGCATGATCTAATTGATCACAAATTCCTTCTGAAATTAACATTTTCTTTGTATCAAAACGATTTAAAATATAAGGAATTAAAGCATCATAATCTTTCAAAGAAGGTGCATTTTTATCTACAAAAATTGCATGTTTAACAAAACTCATTTGCCCTACTCCCCAAAATGCATGCATAATTTGTTGCGCATGAGCGGGATATTTTGCATCAATTTTTGCTAAGATAAGATTATGAAAGACTCCATTTTCAGGCATATTATAATCAATTAAATCAGGTACTGAAGTTTGAAGCAAGGGTAAAAAAATTCTTTCAGTACCAAGCCCCATGATCTTATCTTCTAAAGGAGGCTTTCCTACAACCGTTGCTTGATATATCGCATCTTTTTTGGCATAAATTTTTTCTACTTTCATCACAGGAAAAAGTTCAGCAGGAGTATAAAAACCTGTATGATCTCCAAAAGGACCTTCGATTTTAAACTCTTCTAAATCCACATAACCTTCAATAACCACATCACTATCACAAGGTACAAAAATACCATTTTCACAAGGGGTAAGTTTTGCAGGAGTTTTTTTAATAAAACCATAAAGCAAAAGTTCAAAAATTCCTTTAGGTAAAGGTGCTTGAGAACACCAAATATAAAGTGGATCTCCACCTATAGCTATACTTACAGGCATTTTTTTAAAACCAGCATTTTTGTATTCGTGATAAAAATTTGCCCCATCTTTATGAATTTGCCAATGCATTAAAAGTTCATTTTTATCACTCATTTGCAAACGATACATTCCAAGATTATTTTGAGTTTTATCTAAATTTTGCGTATAAACTTGCCCCATGGTGATAAATTTACCCGCATCATCTTCCCAAGTTCTAAGCACTGGAAGTTCTTCAAGAGAGTTTAAAATTTCATAATCATACAAGGCTTTATTTTTTTTCAGTCTTTTAGGAGGAACATTTTTAAAACTTAACAAATTCATAAAAAAATCCATTTTTGCTTTAAAACTCGTAGGAATATGAAGCTTGGTGAGTTTTGAAATTTCTTCAGCCACCTCTTCATAATCACGCCCAAAAGCTAAATTTAAAGCCTTTTCATTGCAAAAAGTATTCATCAAAACAGGAAATTTATATTGTTTATTTAATTTTTTATCTATAGGATTTTTAAACAATAAAGCCTTACCTTTTTCTCCTTTTTTGGCTTCTATATAAGCTAAATGAGCAATTTCAAGATCTACATCTACAGGCTCTTCAATTACCCTTAAAAGATCATTTTCTTTTAAAATTTGAATAAATTCTTTCATATCATACTCTCAGCTTTTTTTAAAAGTTCTTTAGCACCTTTAGCAATAAACTCCTTAGCCAAACTCTCTCCAAAACCTTTAAAATCATTCTTTTTAATCATTCTTTTATCTTTTAAAATTTCGCTTCCATCGGGTAGTCCAAGCACCGCACGCACACAAATTTCATCCCCTAAAAGCTCTGCGTTAATACCTATAGGAACCTGACAACCCCCTTCTAAAGTAGCGATAAATTCTCTTTCAATGCTTGTTTCAATCAAAGCATTTTCATCATTTAAACATTTTAAAAGTTCTAAAATTTTTTCATCATTTATACTTTCTATACCTAAAGCTCCTTGAGAAGCTGCAGGGATTAGTTCATCCTTGCTAAATTCATAAATAAAATTCACTTGCTTATCTAAGTTTAAGCGTTTAATTCCCGCCATTGCCAAAATAATCGCATCAAATTCATTATTTTTTAATTTCTCTATACGAGAATTAACATTACCGCGCAAAGAAATAATCTCTAAATCAGGTCTTAACAACAAAAGTTGCATCTTGCGTCTAAGACTAGTAGTGCCAATTTTTGCACCTTTTGGCAAAGAAAGAAAATCTTTATAATTTTGACTTAGCATAGCATCATTACTTTGCTCTCTTTTACTTACCGCTGCCAAAACTAAACCTTGAGGAAAAAAACTAGGCACATCTTTTAAACTATGTACCGCTAAATGTGCTTCTTTCCTTAACATGCTTTCTTCAAGTTCTTTTGTAAAAAGTCCTTTGCCGCCAATTTTTGCCAAAGGAGAATCCAGCAAAACATCACCTTTTGTTTTAAAACCTTCTAAAAGCACTTCAATTTGATGTGTATTTTTTAAAATTTGGGCTACATGTTCACTTTGCCAAAGAGCTAATTGACTTTTTCTTGTTGCGATAATAAGCTTCATTTTCTATCCTCTATAATTTCAACATCAATGATTTCTTCATTAGAATTTTGATACTCTTGCTTAGTGTATTGATATTTTGATTTAGTCATTATTTTCAAAGCAATACCAAAGAAAAATACAAAAATTCCAAAAACGCTTGTAATAATCCCTGGAACAACAAGCAAAAATCCTGCGATAACAAAAGAAAATTGTGTTAACATATCCTTTAAGCCACCCATTTGAAATTCAAGCATATTTTTCCAAAAAATTCCCAATAAAACTACTCCAAAAATCATACTCAAAAGTATGAAAAACAAAAAATTACCAAAACCAAAAAAAACTATAAAAAGCACACTTGCAATAATTTCAAGTATAAATAAAGGACTTAAACTTAATTTATAATTCATAACACTTTCTTTTTAAGAATTTCCATAAGTTCATCAGTTTTTATAAGTTCTTTTATCAAGCCTTCTCTTTGGACAAACTCTATTTCATTATTTTCTAATCCCTTGCCAATAACTAACGCATAAGGAAAACCCATAAGTTCAAAATCATTCATTTTAACCCCGAAACGCTCATTTCTATCATCAAGCAATACTTCTAATCCAAGATTGGTTAAATCCTCATAAAGCTTATTAGCAAATTCTAAAGCCTTTTCATCTTTGAGATTTGAAACAATAATTTCAAGCACAAAAGGAGCTAAAGTTTTATTCCAAATACATCCTTTTTCATCATGACTTGCTTCAATAGCTACAGCCAACAAGCGTGAAACACCTATGCCATAACATCCCATATAAAAAGCTTGACTTTTGCCATTTTCATCTAAAAAATTTGCATTCATCGCTTTAGAATATTTTTGTCCTAGTTTAAAAATATGCCCTACTTCTATACCTTTGCTTTGTTTTAATTTTGCTCCACATTTAGCACAGCAATCTCCTTCTTTAACTTCAATCAAATCTTTAAAACGATCTTTGTTTAAATTTACAACATCAATGCCGATTAAATGATAATCTTTTTCATTCGCACCCATAATCATTTGCTTTTCGTTTTCAAGCTCAAAATCTATATAAAAGTCTATATCTTTTAATCCCACAAAACCTATAAAACCAGCTACTAAACCAGCTTTTTCTAATTCTTCTTCGCTCGCATCGACTAATTCAAGAGCATTGCAAGCATTTTGAGCCTTGATTTCTTGTAAATCATCACTTCCTCTTATAAAAAACACAACTAATTTGCTTTCATTTTCGTAAATAGCTTTTTTTACCACTGCTTTAATCGTATAAAAAGCATTGATTTTAAAAAATTGTGCTAAAGAATCTATAGTTTTAATATTTGGAGTGTGAAATTTACTTGCATAATTTGCTTCGGGACGCTCATCTTGACAAATTTTTTTAGCTCTTTTTGCAGCTTCAACATTAGCCGCATAATCACAATTTTCACAAATTAAAATATCATCTTCTCCATTTTTTGCTAAAACCATAAATTCCTTAGAACCACTTCCACCAATAGCCCCACTATCAGCTTCAACTGCTCTAAAATCAAGCCCCATTCTTTGTAAAATTTGAGAATAAGTTTTATACATAAGCTCAAACTCACGCCCTAAATCTTCTTCATTAGCATGAAAACTGTATCCATCTTTCATTAAAAATTCACGACATCTTAAAAGCCCAAATCTAGGCCTTGCTTCATCACGAAATTTAAGTCCGATTTGATATAAATGCAAAGGAAGTTGTTTATAGCTTGTGATTTTATTTTTTACCAAAGAAAGCATAGCTTCTTCATGTGTTGGGCCTAAAACAAATTCATTTTCTTTTCTGTCTTTAAAACGCAAGAGTTCTTTTCCAAAAACATTATAACGCCCACTTTCTTGCCACAAACTTGCAGGAGTGATAAAACTAAGATTTACTTCTTGTGCTCCAGCTTTATCCATTTCTTCTTTAACTATATTTTTAATCTTATCTAAAACTCTTTTTCCTAAAGGCAAGAAATTATAAAGTCCACTACCAATTTGTTCTACAAAACCTGCACGCGTTAAAAAAATATGACTAGGTAAACTGGCATCTTTTGGTGCTTCTTTTAAACTTGGTGCATAAAATTTAGTAAATCTCATCATTATTCTCCATATCAAATTCACATTTATATTGATTTAAACCTTCAAGATTATTTTGCAAATCAAAAACATAACGCATAGCATTAATCACTGTATCGCTTTGCATTTTACCTTGTAAATGTTTCAAATTCACAGTAGGTGTGTGTAAAAAAGCCTTAAAAACTTGATAAATCAACTTTCTAGCCTCTTCTTTGTCGGATTTTTTCAAGTATCCTTTTTTTAACGCAATTTCAAGTTGTTTATCTGCATATTCTTTAGCTTGCAAGCGTATAGCTTTGATAATAGGCATCAAAGCCAAATCGTTTAAATACCTAAAAAATTCACTTGTTTCACGGCCTATTATCCCATAAGCCATGCGAGCTTCTTGTTCTCTTAGTGCTAAATTTTTTTGAACTACAATCTCAAGATCATCTACAGCAAAAACAGATATATTTTCATTTTCATTAATATCAATATCCCTTGGAACTGCAATATCAAAAAAATACCTTTTGTAAGGAAGTTCTTCTATTAGAGAATTTGTAATAATAGCATTTGGTGCATTAGTAGCTGAGAAAAAAAACTCATATTGATTTAAATATTTTTTTAAATTTTCTAAACTATCATATTCGCTTAAAACACCAAGTCTCTCACACAAATCTTTAGCTTTTTGCAAGTCACGATTTAAAATAATCACTTTAGCACCCGCAGCAATTAAATGTTTTGCCGCAAGTTCTCCCATCTCTCCAGCTCCAATAACAACAGCTTTTTTTTGCGTTAAATCTGCAAGTTCTTTTGCTTTTGCTACAGCAACGCTAGCTACAGAAATAGGATTTTTAGAAATTTGAGTTTCATTGCGTACCTTAGCAGCACATTTAAAAGCACTATGTACCGCTCTTGAAAGGTGTACTCCGCAAAAATTATTTTTTACAGCAAAAGCAAAGGCATCTTTTAATTGCCCTGCTATCTGAGTTTCTCCAACCACCAAACTATCCAAAGAACTTGCTACAGAAAAAAGATGGTGAATTGCTCCACTATCTTCAAAAATATCAGCTTTTTCAAGTAAAATATCTTTATCCATATCACAAAGCAAAGCCAAAGATTTAACAATAAACTCCGCACAGGCCATTTTTACAAAAGCAACAATTTCAACACGATTGCAAGTACTTATAACCAAACATTCTTCAATATTTTCATGAGTGCTAATAACTTTTAAAAACTCACTTTTTTTAGCTTCATTGGAAAAGCTTAACCTTTCCCTTAAGGCAATATCTGTATTTTTATGAGTAAAAGATATACAATAATACATTAAAATTCCCTATCTATCATAGCTTTAATAATATCATTAAGCTTGTTATTATCATATTTTTCAATCGCTTTACTAGCCTTTTTTGCATAAGTTTTAGCTTTCAAAATAGCTTTTTCCAAAGCTTTTTGTTCTTCAAATTTAGTTTTTAACCATTCTTTTTCATTTTCATTTAAATCTTTTTTAAATAAAGTCTGCAAATATGTCCTATCTTGTTCTTGCAAATTTTCATAAAGATAAATATAGGGTAAGGTAGTTTTACCCTCTTTAAAATCATTCATAGCAGGTTTTCCAAGAATTTTTTCATCGCTCTTAATATCTAAAATATCATCAATCATCTGAAAAGCGAGTCCTAAATTTTTACCATATTCTGCAAAATCTTTTTCATATAATCCAGCCAAAATAGCTCCGCATCTCGCACTTGCTTCGATCAAAACAGCTGTTTTATTATAAATCATTTTCAAATAAGCTTCTTTATTGATATTAAATTTCTCTCCCAAATCAACATCCATAAGTTCGCCTATAGCAAGCTTTACAACAGCATCTGAAATAATACTTGCAAATCTAGCATCCATTTTGCTTAATTCATAAAAGGCTTTGGAATACAAAATATCGCCCAACATAAGAGCATTTTTTGTACCAAATTCAGCATTAACAGATCTTGCTCCACGTCTTAACTCACTCTCATCAATAATATCATCATGTAACAAACTAGCAAGATGTATCAATTCTATAGCTGCGCAAATTTTAAAAGCAATCTCACTCTCATCTGCGATAGCTAATAATAATTTAGAACGTAATTTTTTTCCTGATTTTACATTTGAAAGCATATTTAAAATAGGTTCATAGCCAAGCTCTTGTAAAAACTGTTTTATTAATTCATCTATTTTTTGCACTATCTTTTCCTTGTTAATTGCTATTATTATTTTCTTTGTTTGTTAATGGTTTTACCTGAGGTTCGTTAAAATTAATCATAGGAACAACCTGATTATTTTGCGGTGGATTTTGTAAAGCTTTTTTTCTTGGATCTAAAAATTCTACCATTAAGCGAGATTCCTTATCTTCTATATAAACCGTAAAAGTTGCCAAACCTTTATTATAAGCACTAAATTCTAAAATCAGTCTTGCTCTATCAATATGTGGATTAGTATAATCAGGTATTAAAGTTTGAGTTACCCAATCCAAATTTCTTCTTAAACTCATCACAAATTGACGCGGATATTTGCGAAATTTCGAATGTACGATGATATTAGTATTATCAAACAAAGTCCAATAAAAATCAAAATTTTGCACCTTATCTTCATAGCCTATTTCTTTAATCTGCACACTAGCTCTCTCATCTTTTTTAAGTATAAATTTATAAGTATAATCAAAAGTTGGTTCAGATGCTAAAACATTGCTAAAAATAAAAAAAATACAAATTAAACAAGGGCTTATTTTAAACAATTTTAGCCTTCGTGTCCTAAAATTTTTGCGCCTAATTCTATATAAATATCATTTTGCCTTTCTTCTATAAAATCACCATTTTCTAATATGAAATTTTTTACATCCATTTCTGTTAAACCTTGTTTTTCTAAAAGTTCTACCATGGCAATATGATCAGCAAAAAATTCCTCAAAAACTTTTTCTAAGGCTCCTAAATTTCCATTTTGTATAATTTCTATAAATTTTTCTTTTGGAGTTTTATTAAACATTTCATCAAAAAAATCCATTAATTTTCCTTGAAAATATAAGTTTTTGATTATAAAATTTTAATCGTTAAAAGTAGCTAAATTAAAATAATTAAAATTTAAATTTTATTTGCAATATGTAAAATTTTAGAAGTTAAATTCCGCATGGTGCGGAATTTATTATGAATGTGGTTTTGCTTGAGTGGCGTATTTTACACCCAAATCAAAAGCTTTAGCATTTGCATCACGAGTTTTTGCAGGAACCATATGAAGCATAGTTTCCTTTAAAACATCTAAATCTATACATTTGCTCATATAAGCAGCAATTGCAAGTGCTACAACTGATTGAGTAGCCACATTTCCTACCTCATCTTTAGCTATGGTAATAATAGGAATTTCAAAAATTTGCCATTTTTTATAATCTTCACTTTCAGGATGCACCAAATTTGGCTCTACAACTATGATGCCTCCTTCTTTTACACCGCCACGAAAACCTTTATAGCCCTTATCTGCAGTCGAAAGCATAAAGTCTATCTCCCCTTCTACAGCATAAGGAAATAAAATTTCTTTATCATCAATGATAATATCCACTTTAGTAGGACCGCCACGTACTTGTGAAGTATAAGTTGAAGCCTTAAAAGCTTGACGGCCTTCTTTAATGGCTGCTTCTGCTAAAATTTCTCCTGCAGTGATAACACCTTGTCCGCCTTCACCGCCAAATCTTAATTGATATTTCATTTTAAAGCTCCTAAATCCACCATTCTTTTTTCTTTGGCTGCACGACGTACTTCTTCATAAGCGCGGCAGTATTCTGGCTGAGAATTATCTTCATGTAAAATTCCTGTTGGAAATTTATCTTTTCTTTCTTCAAAATCCATGCTTTCAAATTTAGCTTTATCCACAACGCGATTTTTAATCCAATCAAGCATAGCTACAGCTTCGCCCATTTTGTTTTTTCTACCTAGATTGATATGACAATTTGAAAAAACATCTACAAAACTATAACCCTTATGCGCTAAAGCCTTATAAATTAAATTTTCAAGCTTATTAGCTTCGATCACATTACCCCTTGCCACAAAAGAAGCTCCTGCAGCTTTAGTTAATTCACACGCATCAAAATTTGGATCAATATTTCCAAATTGAGCTGTTACTGTATAAAAACCTTTTGGAGTAGTTGGACTTGTTTGAGAATTCGTAAGTCCATAGATAAAATTATTGATCACAATATGTGTTAAATCAATATTTCTACGACAACCATGTATGGTATGATTTCCACCAATTGCCAAAGTATCCCCATCTCCACTTACTACAATAACATGTTTACTAGGATTGGCTAATTTAATACCTGTTGCATAGGCTATTGCCCTACCATGAGTTGTATGAACTGTATTGCAATTTACATAAGAACTCATTCTACCACTACAACCTATACCCGAAACAAGACAAACATCATCCATATTCCAACCAAGTTTTTCTATTGCACGGATAATACATTTTAAAACAACGCCATCACCACATCCCCAGCACCACTGAGTAGGCATTTTATCTACTCTTAGATATTCATCATAATTAAAAGCCATTTATATACTCTCCTTTACCTTAGCAATAATTTCACTTGGAGTGATAGGACGACCATTTGCACGGTGCAAGCTAATAAAATCGCGACGCGAAGTTACTCTTTCAATCTCTTCAAGATATTGCCCCATATTAAGCTCGCTTACCATTACTTTTTTAAATTTGCTTACAACTTCAGCGATTTTTTTCTCAGCCACTGGATAAAGAGTAATTGGACGGAAAAGTCCCACTTTAATCCCTTGTTCTCTTAATCTTTGTATAGCTTCTTTTGCTGAACGACTCACGCTTCCATAAGCAATGATTAAAAATTCAGCATCATCAAGCATATACTCTTCATAAGCACAAATATCTTCTTGATTGTTTTTAATTTTACCTATGAGTCTTTCCATATTTTTTTTCACTATGACTCCATCTTCAGTTGGAAAACCTATATCTCCATGATGAAGTCCTGTAACATGATAACGATAACCTGTAAAGAAAGGATTTAAAGTTGCAGGCTCATTTTCTCCTGCTGCATAAGGTTTATAATCCTTTTTATCTCCTTCAAATTTTTTACGGTTATAAACTTTAATATCTTTTAAATCAGGTAAAACCGCTTTACCATTCATGTGCCCTACAGTTTCATCCATAAGCAAAAATACTGGAGTCATATATTTTTCAGCTAAATTAAACGCTCTAATGGTTTCTATATAAGCTTCTTCAAGACTTGCAGGAGCAATAGCAATACTTGCAAAATCCCCATGAGTTGGTGCTTTAGCTTGAAACAAATCTCCTTGTGCTACACGAGTTGGAAGACCTGTCGAAGGACCACCTCTCATAACATTTACAATCACAAGTGGAATTTCAGCAATAAATGCAAGTCCTATTTGCTCTGCTTTTAAAGAAATTCCTGGACCGCTACTTGCAGTCATGGATTTTACTCCACTCATTGCCGCACCAATAGCCACGCTAATACCTGAAATTTCATCTTCCATTTGTATAAAAGTTCCATCATTTGCAGGAAGCATATGACTTAGCTCGTGAGCTATCTCACTACTAGGGGTAATAGGATAGCCTCCAAAAAATTTACATCCACAATCAATCGCAGCTTTGGCGATTAAAACATTACCTGTTGCTATAACTTCTCTCATTATTTTTCCTATGTTAATTTTTTGTATTTGTTATTTTTTACGGCTACAGCTCTATCTTTAGACTCAGCAGTAAGTTTGGCAAATTTAAATTCATCTCTTTTTGCCACCATAATAGCAAAATCAGGGCAATGTGTCTCACACTCGGTACAGCCTATACAGGATTCAGGGTGTACCACCTCTATCATTTGTCCTAAAACCGCATGCACATCATCGCGCATAGCTAAAACCCCAGCGGGGCAATAGCTAACACAAATATTACATGCTTTGCATCTATGCTCATCTACCCAAACAGGGGTATCTTTTGGAGCTGTCATACTCATGTTTTTCCTTTATCAACCTAATATTTTTTGAATTTCTTCACCAATTAAAGCCGGAGAATCCACCACATGAATTCCGTAACTTTTCAAAGCTTCTTTTTTAGCCGCAGCACTTTCATCAGCACTTCCTACTATGGCACCTGCATGCCCCATTCTTTTGCCTTTAGGAGCAGTTGCACCTGCAATGAATGCTACCACAGGTTTGCTAATATTTTCTTTAATAAATTTAGCCGCTTCCACTTCCAAACTACCACCAATTTCACCTATCATTACAATAGCTTTAGTTTCATCATCTTTTTGGAATTCACTTAAAAGTTCTTTATAAGCAAGACCTATGATAGGATCACCGCCAATTCCTACTGCAGTAGAAATTCCATAACCACCTTGAACTACCTGATTAGCAGCTTCATAAGTTAAAGTTCCACTTTTTGAAATAAGCCCCACGCAACCTTTTTTAAAAATAAAACCTGGCATAATACCTAACTTACATTCTTCAGAAGTGATAATACCTGGACAATTTGGTCCAATGATTTTCATACCCTTTTTATTAGCATATTGCTTAGCAAACATCATATCTTTTACAGGTGTATGCTCTGTGATTACAACTGCAAGCTTAATACCCGCATCAGCTGCTTCAATCACGCTATCACCCACAGTAAAAGCAGGTACAAAGATCAAGCTCACATCAGCCTTTGTTGCTTTAACCGCATCTGCAACGGTATCAAAAACTGGTTTACCTAAATGAGTTTGTCCGCCTTTATGAGGTGTGACACCTCCAACTATATTTGTACCATAAGCCATGCATTGCTCAGCGTGAAAAGTTGCTTCTTTACCTGTAAAACCTTGAACTATTACTTTTGTATTTTTATTAACCAATATACTCATTTTCTATCCTTATCCTACTAAACTTTTTACAAGCTCTGCACCGTTTTTAAGATTGGTTGCTGCTTTGATATTTTTAAGATTTGAATTATCTAAAATTGTCTTTGCTTCTGCTGCGTTAGTGCCATCAAGACGCACTACAATTGGAATATTTACCTCAACATTCTTAGTAGCTTCTAAAATTCCATTTGCTATCCTATCACAACGAACAATACCACCAAAGATATTGATAAATATAACTTTTACATTCTTATCTCTTAAAATGATTTCAAAAGCCTTTGCAACAGTTTCAGGAGAAGCTCCCCCACCTACATCTAAGAAATTTGCAGGTTTTGCACCACTATAATTAATAATATCCATAGTTGCCATTGCTAGACCCGCACCATTTACCATACAAGCTACATCTCCATCTAGTTTCACATAGCTTAAGCCAAATTCAGCCGCTTCTCTTTCAGCAGGATTTTCTTCAGTAATATCTCTAAGTTCAGCAATTTCAGGATGACGATAAAGCGCACTATCATCAAAACTGCATTTTGCATCAAGGGCATAAAAATCCCCTTCTGCAGTTTTAATTAAAGGATTGATTTCAAGCATATTCATATCTTTATCCATGTAAAGCTTATAAAGTTTAGCTATCATAGAAATGAGTTTTTTGCCTTCATCTTTATCAAGTCCTAAAACTCTCGCTACTTCAAGTCCATGAAACATTTTAAAACCAATTTGTGGATCAATGCCTACTTTTGCAATTTTTTCAGGACTTTCTTTGGCTACTTTTTCTATATCCATCCCTCCTTCACTTGAAGCGATAATGGTAATTTGCTCTGCCATTCTATTAAATAAAATAGCCAAATAATACTCTTTTACTATATTAGCGCCACTTTCTATATAAAGTTTTTGCACGAGCTTACCTTCAGGTCCTGTTTGATGAGTTACTAAATTCATTCCTAAAATTTTACTTGCGTAATCTTTTACCTCATCTAAATTCTTAGCGATTTTAACACCACCACCAAGACCACGGCCTCCTGCATGAATTTGAGCTTTAACCGCCCAAACACTACCGCCTAATTCTTTAGCATTAGCCACAGCTTCATCTACGCTAAATGCAACTTTTCCCTTTAAGGTAGGGATGCCATTGTCTGCAAAAATTGCTTTTGCTTGATACTCATGTATGTTCATTTATTCTCCTTTATATTGATATTTGATTAAAGATTTTTCTAATTTGTCTTTTTCTTGTGAACTAAGATCTAATCTCATGATTTCAATCACACCTTCAAGTCCTAATCTTGCCATAACTCCTAAGGCTTTGTTTTGCACTCCAAATTCTCCATGTAAAATCACACTCATAGGTAAAAACTCGCCACTTCTTATGGACTCAAGCATTCTTATACAAGCACTAGCAGGGGCTAAATAAGCTGAAGTTTTAAGATGTTTGATTACTTTAGCTCCACCTGTTTTTACTTCATTTTCTAAATCATCAAATTCTTCTTCATTTAAAAATTCGCTTATATTTTTATTTTTAACACTTGCGTAAGATTTTACCAAAACCATATCATCATTATGAAAACCAATAAGTCTTGTATCCACACTTGACATTTTGACATTAAGTTTTTTGGCAAGCTCATACTTAAATCTTGCATTGTCTAAAACTCCCGCCATGGCTATAATTTTCTTTGATGAAAAAATCCCGCTTTCATAAAGAGTATTAAGTAGAAAATCCACAGGATTAGTTAAAATAATAAAAAGCGGATCTTCTGTAAAATCTTTAATTTTTTTAGCACAATCAAGCATAATGCTTGTATTCAACTGAAGCAATTCTTCTCTACTTTGCCCATCTTTTCTAGCAAAACCTGCACTAAAAAGCACTATATCTGAATTTTTGGTATGAGTATAATCTTTAGCGCAAAGTAAATCTATATTTAAATTTAAAGCAGCTATGCTTTGAGTAAGTTCTAGTTCTTTTGCATAAAGCAAATCCTCATTGATATCTACTAAAACAATTTCATTTGCTATTTCTCTTAAAATCAAAGCATAAGCTACGCTTGAGCCCACATTGCCAGCCCCTATAACAGTGATTTTCATCTTTGTCCTATTTTTTCTAAAATAGCGTTAAAAGTTGCACTTGGACGCATGATTTTATTTGCTTTTTCATCATCAAATTTATAATACCCACCCAAATCCACTTTCACACCTTGTGCATTGTTAAATTCGGCTCTGATTTTTTCTTCATTAGAAGAAAGCTCTAGGGCAATATCTTTAAAAAAGCTTTGAAGCTCCATATCACTTGCCTGTCTTGCTAAATGATTTGCAAAATACATTGCTAAGTAAAAATGACTTGTTCTATTGTCATCTTCTTTAACTTTTCTTGATGGAGCTTTATTATTTTCAAGCCATTCGCCTATAGCCTCATCAAGACATTCTGCTAAAACCTTAGCTTTATGATTACTGCACTTATTTGCATAAAATTCCAAACTTGCTTGCAAAGCCAAAAATTCACCCAAACTATCCCAACGCAGATGATTTTCTTCGACTAATTGTTCTACTTGTTTAGGTGCTGAACCCCCTGCTCCTGTTTCAAACATAGCTCCACCCTTTAACATAGGCACAACAGAAAGCATTTTTGCACTTGTTCCAAGCTCTAAAATAGGAAAAAGATCGGTTAAATAATCCCTTAAAACATTACCCGTGATAGAAATAACATCTTTACCTTCTCGGATTAACTCTAAACTTCTTAAACAAGCTTCTTTTGGAGTTAAAATGGCTATATTTTTACCCTTTTCTTTTAAACGATTTTGTACCAAAGTTATCATGATTTTATTACTAGCTCTTTTGCTATCTAACCAAAAAATAGCTTCGGCTCCACTAAGTTCTGATCTTTCTATACCTAAATCAATCCAATTTAACACCGCATCAAATTTAGCCTGATTAGCTCTATAAATATCACCTTTTCTAACCTTATGTTCTAATAAAACTTTACCGTTAGAAACTATTTTAAAAGTTCCTTCTTCTTTAGCCACAAAGGTTTTATCGTGCGAGCCATATTCTTGAGCCTTTTTAGCCATTAAACCTACATTAGATACACTGCCAAGTTTTGAAGGATTTAAAGTACCATTTTTATGCAAATCTTCAATAACCGCCTCATAAATAGTTGCGTAAGTTTGATCAGGAATTACGGCATTTGTGTCCTTTTCCTTACCTTCCTTATCCCACAATCTTGCGCCATTTTTAAGCATTGCAGGCATAGAAGCATCAACGATAACATCGCTTGGAACATGAAGATTTGTGATGCCTTTATCTGAATTTACCATAGAAATATCTGCAGATTTAGCTAAAATTTCATTGTATTTTTTTAAAATTTCATCTTTTTTGCTTGAATTTTCGATCTTACTTAAAAGCTCACTTAAACCATTATTTGGATTAATACCTAATTTTTCAAATTCATCTTGAAATTCGATAAATAATTCTTTAAAAAATACTTTTACCGCATAACCAAAAAGTATAGGATCACTTACTTTCATCATTGTAGCTTTTAAATGCAAAGAAAAAAGCACATCATCATCTTTGCTTGCTTTAATTTCTTTTGCATAAAATTCCTGAAGCTTCTCTACATCCATAAAAGTAGCGTCTAAAATTTCATTTTTTTCAAGTTTTAAACCCTCTTTTAAAATTTCATTTTTACCATCAATGCTTGTAAATTCTATATTAGCCACACAATCTTGATCGATTAAAACCGCTTTTTCATTAGAGAAAAAATCCCCTTCTTTCATGTAAGAAACACGAGTTTTTGAGTTTGGATTAAACTCAACCACACGATAAGGATTGTTTTTTGCATAGTCTTTTACCGCTTTTGTTGAACGACGATCTGAATTTCCTTGTCTTAATACAGGATTAACCGCTGAACCTAAAACTTTTTGATATTTTGTTTTAATTTGCAATTCTTCATCATTTTTTGGCTCATCTGGGTAATTTGGTAACATGTAACCCTTATCTTGCAATTCTTTAATCGCCGCCTTAAGCTGAGGAATAGAAGCTGAAATATTTGGGGTTTTAATAAGATTTGCATCCGATCTTTTGACAAGCTCGCCTAAAAGCTCTAAAGCATCTTCACATCTTTGTTCCTCTTTTAAATACTCACTAAAAGTAGCTAAAATCCTTCCAGATAAAGAAATATCCGAGGTTTTTACTCCTATATACGCCCTACTTAAAAAAGCTTTCACTATAGGCAAAAACGAATAAGTCGCAAGAGCTGGGGACTCATCTGTTAAGGTATAAGTAATTTGCATTTTTAGTCCTTTAAAAACTTATTTTTATTTTCATTTTTAAGTATATTACAAATAAAAAAAAATGCAAGAGTAAGTTTAAAGTTTGTTTTAGTTTTCAAACAAACTTTAAATATTTTTAATTAAGTAAATTAGCAGGAAGTTGTATGATATTTTTAATAAGATTAAAAGGGGTTTTTAGGGTATCTGTTAAAATTTCGGTATGAAATTTAGGGTCATCTATACTTCCATCTATTTTTAAGTTTGTGCTAATTTCTTGATTTTTACCTAAAATTACATAATTTAAAATTGGAACCTTGGATATAGCTTCTGAAGCTGATTTTAAAGTTTTAAGCTCTAAACTAAAATCCACTGTATTTAATCTTAAATTTGCTGATCCTAAACCATATATATCTACACTATCGCCATTTAAATTAATAGCCAAAACACTTAAAAGATCTTTTTTCCTATTAAAAATAATCTTTCCATCATGCAAGCTTAAACCTTTTTGATTAAAAGTTGGAGATTTAAACATCAATAAACTTGGTACAGTATCAATAAAGGAAATAAGCTGATTTACACCTTTTAAATCCTTCACATAAGTGTTTTTAAAATCGATCTGTCCGTCAAAATACTCCAATCCACTTCCTTTTATACTTAAGTTAAACACTCCATCTTGAACAGCTTGTTTTTGTAAAAACTCATTTAAATAATTATCATCAATATTGCTAACGTTTAAATTTAAATCATTAGAAGAATAATAAAGATCAAATTTTGCATTTCCTCTAGAACCTTTAAGATCCAAAGCATTGCCTTTTAAATCAGCCTCTACCCTATCAAAAGCCAAAGTTTTATTAGAATCTGGCAAAATTAAAGCTACATTTGCTCCACCAAAACTAATATTTTGGGTATTAGTAGAAATATCAAATGTTGAATTTGAAGAGTTGGAATCTTTTCTATAAATATAACTTAAATTTTTCAAATGAATTTCTTTATTATCAGAACTTATTTTAGCACTTGCTGTATCACTTTGAGTATGAATTTCCATAACGCCTTTATTTTTTACAATATCAAAGCTATCATTTTCATAAGGAGTTTGACCGTTGATAAGTAAATTATTTTTAAAATAAGCATCATTAACGCTTGCATTAAAATCTTCGAAATTTAAAGTTTTATAATAAACATTTTTAGCATCGATAAACCCAAACTTTTTAAGCAATGGAGAAAATGAAAATAAAATCTTAGGATTACTAAGATTAGCCTCAAGTCCATCTTTAAAATTTAAAATCAAATTCCACTGAGGAATGCTAATGTTAACATTTTGCGAATAATCTAATTTTACTTCTACATTTTGATTTTTTAAATCTAAAAGCTCCCCATTGTCAAAATAAAGCCTTGAAATCTGAGTATTGAAATTTCCTTGCTGTTTTTGCAAGTCAAATTTAGCATTAAAATCAGCTTTTAAAAAGCCATTTTCAACACTAGCATTTTCTATATTTAAATTATTTTGATTTAATTTGACAAATGCTTTTGCAATATTAAAATCAGCCAAAGAAATACTAGCATTCTCTAAAGCTAAAATACCACTATAAAAAATTTCACCCTTATCATGAAAATCAATTTTAAGCTCTAAATCACTTTTAATTTTTCCGCTTTTTTGATAAAAAGGTAATGAAAAATGATAATCTTCCAAAGCTTTAGCAAGTTTTTCGTCAAATTTTAGATTATCAGACTTAATGCGCAAATAAATCCCAACTTTTTTTTCATCAAACAAATCATATAGATAAACCTTACTAGAACTTAAATCAGCACCATTATAGAAAGCTTTATTAAAGACAAAATCAAGCTTTTGTTTATTTAAATTTAAATCGAGTTTTGGAATTTCAATAGCATTCATTTTATCATCCAAGCGAACTTTGACATTATTAACATAACCTGATGCGCTAATATTGTCTAAATAATAATTATTTTTAGTAAAATCTATAAAGCCCTGCAAATAATCTAAATGATAAAATTCTCCCTTAGCCCTATATGCCATCCAAAGATTTAAACTCTGTGGAAGTTCTATTCTTTTATTAACTCTTTTAAAAATTTCCGTAATATTCCTAATGTTTAAATCTTCTATTTTATAAGCTAAATTTTTATCTTTGTAAGAAATACTTGCGTTAAAGTCAAATAATTCTCCACTTGCTCTACCTTGAAAATAATAAAACTCGCTCTTAGTATTGATACTTAAATTTCCATCAATATTTAAATCATAATCTTTTAATAAAAGTTTTTTAATATCAGCTATAAGTTCTTTATTTTGACGCTGTAATGTTAATTTTAAAAATAACAAATCATTATCTATAAAAAATTCATTATCTTTAAATAAAATACGCACATGATTATCTTTTATATTTAAATTTTGTATATCAATCTCTTCAACAAAAGTATATAGATATTTTAAATTTTTTGTTATTTTTAAAATCTCTGTTGAAGCATTATCAGAAGAGTGAGTTTGTGATGAAATTTCGGAATTTTGAGTCTCATTTATAGTGATATTTTTTGCTCGTACAATTAATTTTTTATCTAATTTAATATATAATTGTTCTAATTTTAAAAAATCAAATTGGATACTAGAGATGACAATCCCATTTTTAAGCACTATAAACAAAGCTAATATAAGCACAACAAAAAATACAACAATATATAAAATTTTCTTTTTCATACGCAACTTCTTTTTGATATTTATTTTGGGGATTTTTTATTATCTAACTCAGCCTTTAAAAAGCAATTCTGTGGTATTTATTCCCCAAGGTTCAATTTCTCAAATTATAACATATTTAAAGCAAAATAAATATCAGATGAGTAGTATTGATAAATATATTTTATTTTTTTTAGGACACCCTCAATCAGGCTGGATCAACATAGGTACAAAAGATTTAAATAGAGCTGAATTTCTACATAAACTCACTATTGCTAAAGCAGCACTTCAAACCATTACTCTTATCCCAGGGGAAACAAGTGTAATCTTTTTAGAACAAGCAGCCAAACAACTTGGACTTGATAAAGATATACTTTTAAAAGAATTTCAAGCTCAAGCTCCTTATGATGAAGGAGTTTTTTTACCAGAAACTTATAAAATCCCAAAAGGCATTACAGAAAATCTACTCATTCAAATGCTTTTAAACCATGCTGAAATTTCCAATAAAAAAACTTCTGAGAAAATTTTTGGGGATTATAATCCAAAAAAATGGCACCAATATATCATCATCGCTTCTGTAATACAAAAAGAAGCTGCCAATGAAAATGAAATGCCTATAGTTGCAAGCGTAATTTACAATCGACTTAAAAAAGGTATGAAGCTTCAAATGGATGGAACTTTAAATTATGGAATTTACTCCCATGTAAAAGTTACCCCACAAAGAATAAGACAAGATAATAGCTCTTATAATACCTATAAATTTACGGGATTGCCTAAAGAAGCGGTTTGCAATGTTTCTTTAGCTGCTATTCGTGCAGCTATTTTTCCTTTAAAAACAGATTATTTATATTTTGTGCGTGATAAAAATACTGGAGTTCATATTTTTAACACAAATATAGATGATCACAATAAAGCCATAAATTTACAAAAAGGAAAATAATTTGATATTTTTATGCAAAATAGTTAAATTGGAACAGTATTTGCTTGTTAATATTAAAAATTATAAAAAGGATAAAAAATGATTAACCCATTTAAGTCAAAAGAACTAGTCACTGGTGCTTTAGCGGGTAGAAATCTAAGAAATCAGCTCATCAATGCCAATCTTGCAAATGTTGATACTCCTTTTTATAAAGCAAGAGATATTGAATTTGAAACAGCTTTGGTAAATCGTGCAAATGAAATTTTTAAAAAAAATGATAATAAAGAATTGCAATTAGCCATAACCGAAGAAGGACATCAAAAACCTTGGAAATTTCCAGATCCTAGTAAATCTACTATTTACTTAAGAGACGGACATTTAGCAAGAAATGATGCAAATACTGTTGATCTAGATGTAGAAACCACAGAAATGAGCAAAAATACAGTTATGATAACAGCTCTTGATGGAGTTTTAAGAAGACAAAGCAATATCTTTAGTTCTATACTTGATGCAAGCTCTAAATTAAGTTAAAGGTAAATTATGGCATACTTAAGTGATTTTGATATTAGTGGTTATGGTTTAAGTGCTCAACGTTTTAGAATGAATGTTATTAGCTCTAATATAGCTAATGCAAATACTACAAGAACAGCTGAAGGTGGGCCTTATAGAAGACGCGAAGTGATCTTTAAAGCAACAGATTTTGATAAGCTTTTAAATGAGCAAATTAACAAAGATAATAATTTTTTAAAATATGAAAATCCTTTAAATGATCCAAGTTCGCCAGAAGAAGCTAAACCTGCTATTCAAAGTGTTGTAGTGGATAAAGTGGTCAGAGATGACAAAGATTTTCGTATGAAGTATGATCCAAGCCATCCTGATGCAAATGCTGAAGGTTATGTAGCGTATCCAAATGTAAACCCTGTCATTGAAATGGCAGATTTGATTGAAGCTACAAGAGCTTATCAAGCCAATGTAAGCGCTTTTACAAGTGCAAAAACTATAGCTCAAAGTGCGATTGATTTATTAAGAGGATAATAAAAAATGAACAATATTAATGATTTAAGATTAAATAATAATATTTCAAATACCAACAAAAGTCAAAATTCCACAGGAATTGGTGATGAATTTGCCAAGATGCTTAAAAATGAAATCGATGATTTAAATAAAGCACAAGAAAGTGGAGAAGCTGCAATGACAGACATTGCCACAGGACAAGTAAAAGATTTACATCAAGCAGCTATAGCTATCACTAAAGCTGAAAGCAGCATGAAATTTATGCTAGAAGTAAGAAATAAAGCGATCAGTGCTTATAAAGAAATCACAAGAACTCAAATTTAAACCCTAATGCAAGAATATAAAAAAAATAGGGTTTCAAAAGTTGCCTTTGCCTACTGCATGGCACTTTTGTTTATGATTATTTTTATCAGCTCTACTTTTTTTCTTACATCAAAACGTCATATACCTAACACTGAAAAAGATCAATACGCTCTTGCTCTAAGAGGATCGATTATAACCAAAGATAATTTTACTATCACAAGTTCTAAACAAATTTATCGCGCTGAAATTGATCTTAGAAGTATCAACAAAGATAAATTTGATCTATTTTTAAAGCTTTTTCAAATTTATAGTGGAATAAGTAACGATCAAGTAGCAGATATTAAAAAAAGAATGCAAAATCAAAAAAAACGCTCTTATAATTTTGTTCTTTTGCAAAACTTAGATTCCAAGCAAGCAAGCTACCTTAAAGATCTTGCTAAAAAACTTTATATACAAGGTTTTTTCAAAGCTTTTACAAATAACTCTGGAAGAGTTGAAACAAGAGGATTAAATATCATCGAACATGAAGAAGATAGAATTTACATGTCAAAAGATTCTTTTACTCCTATTATCGGTTATACCAAAATGATATTAGATCCAGAAAGTGGAATTTTAAAAAATATAGGAGTTAAAGGTTTAGAAAAATACTACGATGAATGTCTAAGTCCTGTTCAAAATGAAAAAATTCAAGGACTTAAAGATATAGGTGGAAATATTATTTTAAATCTAAATTCACTACAGCAAAAAAAGATCAATGGTTGTGATTTATATTTAAATCTTTCTTTAAAACTGCAAAAAAGCATAGAGAAAGCTATAGATCAAAGAAATGAGGATTTAAAAGCCAATGAAATCATCGTTGGGGTAATGGAAAGCAAAACAGGAAGAATTTTAGCTCTAGCAAGCTCAAGGCGCTATGATCCGCAAAATCGTGGAAAAGATCTATCAGTTCTTAATGCAAGCGCTATAGAATACGGTTATGAAGCAGGTTCTGTTATCAAACCTTTTATCTTTACAACAGCCTTAAGACTTGGTAAAATAAAAATGGATGAAGTGATTAATACTTATGGCGGTTCTTACAAGCTAGGACGTTTTACCATCAAAGACGATCACAAAATGGACAAAATGACTATGGAGGAAGTTATAAGATATTCTTCAAATATAGGCATGATACAAATTGCCAAAAGACTTAACAATATAGAAATCGTATCAGGGCTTAAAATATTTAAATTTGGCGAAAAAAGTGGTATTGATCTACCCTATGAACAAAAAGGAGAAATTCCAAATCCTAAGCGCTTAAGAGATATAGAAAAATCTGTTTTAAGTTATGGTTATGGACTTAAAACAACCTTTATACAACTCCTTGCAGCTTATAATGTTTTCAACAATGATGGGTTTTATATCACACCACGTTTAGCTGAAAAATTCTATCAAAATGGACGCTTTACAAATCTTGATGATGATGTAAAAAAAGAAAAAATTCTTTCTAGCGAAGCCGCTAAAACGATGCAAAATGTTCTTATAAATGTTATAGAAAAAGGAACAGGAAAAAAGGCAATTACACAAGGTATTATTGCAGGAGGTAAAACAGGAACGGCAAGAATAGCCGAAAGACAAGGTTACACCTCAAATCGCTACAATGCTTCCTTTTTTGGTTTTGCAAATGATTTAAATCACGCCTATACCATAGGAGTTCTCGTAAGACATCCTACTAAACCTTATAGTTATTATGCTGCACAAAGTGCTTTGCCTATGTTTAAAGATGTTGTTGATATTTTAATCAATGAAGAATTTCTAACGCCTATACAAGACAATAACCAAACTAGCACAAACAACTAGTTTGATATATCTTTAGAAAATATCACCTCAACAGCACCTATAAGTTCTTCGGCAATCTTAGCAGCAAAAGTTGTATCATTAAGTATTGAAATTCCTTCAGCTGTTGTGATTTTTCTTACTGAAATAAGATGTTCAACATTGCTTAAGGTTAAAGTATCGATTTCTTTTAAAATTTCTTTTCCTTTTTGAAGATTTTTAATAATCAAATAAAGCTTTTCACGATCTTCAACCACTCTAAGCTCTTCTATACTTCTTAAAAGCTCTCCTAAATTCGATCTAATTTTATTGTACTCTAAAGCCAAAAATTCATTAGAAGAACTAGAATATTTCTTAATATTTGCTTGGATAATTTTTAAATTTTTAGTTGTTTCGGCTAAATTTTTAGCTGCCATCTTAAAGGTAAAAATTTTATGATTCTTTGTTTCATCGTTAATATAAACTTGTGCTTTAGTTGAAAAATCGATAATAGCTTCAAAAAGAACCTTTATCCTAGTTTGATACAAATAGTCCAAATCCACATTTTTACTAAACCACTTTTTATTTTCTAAAATTTCTTTAAAACTTTTATCACTTTGTATATCTTTACGACTAAAACCTATAACATGAGCAACAATTGCATAGGTATTGTTATAAAGATGCTCGCTTTCTTTCCTTAAAGCTTCGATGGCTGTGTCACTAAACTTAACCAAACTACTATCAAGATATAAAGGCTTGTCTTTATTCTTATCTTTAGGAGCTTTTACTATCTTATTTAAAAAAAGAACAATTTGAGGAGTAAAGAATGAAAAAAGCACAACACCAATTAAATTAAACAAAGTGTGAAATAATGCTACTTTCAAAGCTATATCTTCTATGTTTAATACAATGGATAAAAAATTAAGAAAATGTATAAAATAAGGAAAAATAAGCACTATTAAAAAAGCTATACCAAAATTAAAAATACAATTTGCAAACGCTAATTTCTTTCCTTCAATATTGGTACTTAAAGAAGCTAAAGCAGCCGTTACAACCCCTCCAACACTAGTACCTAAAGTTGCTGCTAAGGAATTTTCCAAACTGATTTGTCCAGCAAGTAAAGCAGCAACAATAATAGCCATTGTAGCTGTGCTTGATTGTATAACTCCTGTAAGCAAAGCACCCAATCCTAAAAAAACAAAAACTCCTTTAAAACCAGCAAAATCAAAGCGAGAAAGATCAATTATATGTTTAAAATTTTCAAAACCACTTTTAATATAATCCACACCCAAAAAGAAAAATCCTATACCAATAAAAATATTACCCAAACCTTTTAAAACACTATCTTTTTGAAAGAAAAATAATACTCCAATAATCAAAAGTGGGATAGCTAACATTGAAATTTTAATATTTGTCAAACCAACAATCAGCCAAGAACTTGCCGTATTTCCTAAATTTGCTCCAAAAATAATCCCTATGCCCGCACCCAAAGAAATAAGCCCTGCACTCAAAAAAGAAATCGTAATAATAGAAACTAAAGTTGAAGATTGCATAATTAAAGTACTTAAAGTACCAAAAAGTATACTTTTCATCTTTGTATTGGTTGACTTTGCTAAAATTTTTTCAAGCAAACCGCCACTAAAAGCTTTAAAACCTATACCTAAATTAGTCATTCCAATAAGAAGTATTGCCACTCCTGCTAAAAGATTGGCAAGCTCGTCATAACGAATTAAAATAAAAATCAGAACTAAAGTAAAAATACTCCATGAAATAAATTTAAAATATTTTAAAGAATTTCTTTCCTCTTGCAATGCCTAACCTTTTAGTTTTTCAAATTCATTCATCAGAAATTCTCTTAAATTTTCAGCTTCTTCTTCGCCTTTTTCTAGATACTCAAGCAATAAATTTTCTAATTCCTTTAAAAAAGAAAAAAGTTCATTTTGCCAGATACTATCGTTTTTATTACTTAAATTCATGGTTTGTATGAAAGTTAATTCCCTGCTTAAATCCCCAAGTTTTTCTAAAAATTCATCTTTTTGATCAGAAATTTTTAATGCTAAATTAGCATTTTGGACATTTTCTTTAAATTCTCTGATTTTTTCATCGATTAAATCACAAAATTTCGGATAAATATCCATTTTAATAGGCTCTAAAAGAGTTCGCTCATCTATATTTAAAGTAAGCTTTTTAACAGCAAAATAAAGAGCCAAAAAAGACAAAGCTGCTATGAGTAAATAAATTCCTAGCATTAATAACCCTTAAGGGCTAGCATTCCGCCATCTAAATTAATGCTTTCAAGTCCCAATTTTTCAGCTATAAATTCAGCTGCAACCATGCTTCTATGACCACTACGACAAATAAAAGCAAGTTTTTTATTTTCATCTCTTTTACTTTGAAATTCATCTAAAAATTTAGCATTTAAAAGCCCTTTATTATCATATAAAGCCACACATTGCGCATTAGGTAAAATACCTTCTTCCCATTCTAAAGGAGTGCGCACATCAAAAATTTGATATGCGTTTAAATCTTGCTTTGTCCAAAGACTTGCAGGGATATTTTCTATCATGAAAAAGCCTTGTTGATGATTTTTGTAAGGCTTGCATTAAATTCAGCAGGATTATCCACGCCCATACCTTCGCTTAGTTTTGCCATATTTAAAACTAGGGTTGCTATATCTGCGCTAAAGGTTTCGTTGTTTTTAAGACCTGTAAAAATAGCGTGTTTTGGATTGATTTCTAAAATAGGTTTGAAATTTTGCTCTTGACCCATTTGTTTTAAGAGTTGCTGCATAGCAAAATCAGGTTTATTTTTATCATAAACTATACAACTTGGGCTATCTTTTAAACGACTGGTTAGTCTTACATCTTCAACTTGATCTTTTAGAAGTTCTTTAAATTTAGCTACAAGTGGAGCAAAAGTATTTTTTTCCTCATCGCTTAGTTCATTTTTATCTTCTACTTGATTGATGGCTACAAATTTCAAACCTTCAAATTCTAGCATAGGAGTTACTAAAGAATCAATCTCATCGTCCATGAGTAAAACTTCTATATTTTTTTGTTTATACTCTTCAAGTAAAGGAGAAGTTCTTAATAAACTTTCATTATTTCCTGCTATATAAAAAATTTCCTTTTGTTCGCCTTGAAGGTCATTTTTATACTCCTCTAAAGAGCGTAAATTTTCACCTTTAGTGCTTTTATAAAGCATGAGTTTTAAAAGACTATCTTTTTCTCCGCCAAAACCATAAAGTCCTTCTTTTAATACTTTACCAAAGGTTTTAAAGAAAGATAAGTATTTTTCTTTATCATTGTTTTTTAGTTTTTCAAGTTCACCTAAAATCTTTTTAACGCTAGCTTCTTTAACACCTTTTAAAATTTGATTTTCTTGCAAAATTTCACGGCTTACATTAAGTGGTAAATCTTCTACATCGATAATCCCACGCACAAAACGCAAATAAGTTGGTAAAAGTTCTTTATCGTCATCGCTGATAAATACGCGTTTTACATAAAGTTTTAAGCCACTTTGATAATCCACACGGAATAAATCAAAAGGTGCATTTTGTGGTATAAAAAATAAAGAATTGTATTCTAATTTTCCTTCACTTTTAGTGTGAAGATAAAGTAAAGGTTTGTTTGAATCATGAAAATTTTGCTCATAAAATCTTTCATAATCTTCTGCTTTAAGGCTTGATTTTTGCATTCTCCATAAAGCATTGGCTTTATTGATTTGAGAAATTTTAAGTTCAGTTTTCCCTTCTTCTTCGCCTTCTTTAGCAGGAGTAAATTCTTCTTTTTCCATGAAAATTGGAAATTGAATATGATTAGAATATTTTTCTATAATGCTTTCGATTTTATAAGTATTAGCAAACTCATCATCTTTTAAGTATAAAGTAATGCTTGTACCTTGTTCTTCTTTGCTTGCGTCATCAATCTCATAACCATTTGCATCAGAACTCCAAAGATAAGCTTTATCATCTAAAGCTTTTTTACTTAAAACTTCGATTTTACTAGCCACCATAAAAGCAGAATAAAAACCTACTCCAAATTGTCCTATGAGTTGAGAATCTTTTTTAGCATCACCGCTCAAATTTTCTAAAAAGCTTTTAGTACCGCTTTTTGCTATGGTTCCAAGGTTGTTGATAAGATCATCTTTATCCATACCTATACCATTATCACTAATGCTTAAAGTTTTTTTATCTTTGTCAATTTTGATTTCAATTTTAGGTTCGAATTTTAAGCTTTTATATTTATCATCACTTACGCTCAAAAAATTAAGCTTATCTAAAGCGTCGCTTGCGTTTGAAATAAGTTCTCTTAAAAAAATTTCTTTATTAGAATATAAAGAGTGTATCATAAGCTGTAAAAGCTGATTTACTTCGGTTTGAAATTGCATTTTAATCTCCTTTGTAATTTTTTAAAGTGGTATTTTAGCAAAAAATACAAATTCTAAAGTAAATTTAAAGATTTATTTGAAAATTATAAAACCAAGCCATGCGGCAAATAAGCAAAGAAAGACATTTAAGATAATATTTAACGCAAAATGAAGATAATTTCCACTTTGCAAAAGAAGTAAATTTTGATAAGAAAAAGTAGAAAAAGTTGTAAAAGCTCCTAAAAAACCTGTACTTATAAAGCTTTTAAGTAAAGGAGATAAACCTTTATTTTGTACATAAGAAAACAAAAGTCCTATGATAAAAGAACCCAAAACATTAACAAAAAGAGTTCCAAGGTTGATAGAATAAGGAAAAAATTTATTCACTAAATTTATAGAAAGCATTCTTAATATTGCTCCTATAAATCCCCCAAAACCAACAACTAAAAGGGTATTTAGCAAAGCTTAGCTCTTTCTTGCTCGAGCAATTCTTGCATTTTTTTTCTAGTGTTTTCAAGCCATTTGTCATCATTTGTATCGACTAAATCCATACAAATGATTTTAAGTACTCCACTGCTTGCACTAAAACTTTTTGTGTCTAAAATTTTTGCAGAATCCACAATTAAAATAGGCTGAACTTTAAGATTTAATTTTTCACTTAAAATTTTTGCTCCACTTTGAAATTTAAGCATTTTTTCATTCTTAGATCTAGTTCCTTCTGGAAAAATAGCCAAAACCCTATCTTCGCTAATTCTTTCTTTTGCTTCTTTTAAAACTCGTACCAAATCACGCGGATTTTTTCTATCTATACAAAGAAGTTTTGGTTTTTTCATAGCGACTTTGAAAATAGGAATTTCTCCTAATTCTTTTTTGGCAATCCAGCATAAATTTTTAGGATATAATTCTTCTAAAGCAATGATATCTAAAGCACTTTGATGATTCATTAAAATCATCTGAGCTTGTGGATTAAAAGTACCAATGATTTCTTGTTTATAAGAGATGGTATATCTTTGAAATTTAGCCCAAATTTTGCGGATTTTCCAAAGTGTGTTTTGAGATTTTGTAAAGTAAAAACAAAAAACCACCAAAGCAACGCTTAAAACAAAAAAAATCCAAAAATAAAGAGCTTTAATTTTTTTGTAAATCATCTTTATTAACCCAACCTATTTTTCCATCAGAAAACAGTACTTTAATATAATTTTGTCTTTTGCCTAAAACTTCTACTTTTTCATCTGCATTTGCCGTATAAAAATAAGTTGAAGGCTCTGTAGGTAAAATTTTAGCCCTAGAACCAGCCTTGATAATCGCATTTTGAGTATTGGTATCTACAAGAAAACTAAGCGCAAAACAAACAACTGCCAAAGCCAGAATAATGTAATTTTTTCTCCATACAAATAAAGCTCCAAATAAAACCGCTAAAAACCATAAGGTATATTGTTTATAAATATTTAAGTCTTTATTTACAGGATTTAAATCACTCTGAGTGCTGATCTCATCGTCACTAATTTTTAGTTTTAAATTTATATTTTCAAGCTTTTTACTGTCCTTATTGAAATACGAAAATTCAAAATTTGTTTTACTTAATGGCAAAATAGCATAATAAAAAGCACTAGAAGCATTAAAATCCCCTTTTAAATTTTCAATGCCTTGCTTTTGAATTCCTTCTATAAAAAAGCTTTTAAGATTTGTATTGGTTGCGTTTAGTTCTACCATCATAATGATATTAGCATCATCAAAATAACTCGCTTTAACTTTTTTAATTTCCAAAGAACTTGCCACAAGGTGTGAAAAATCTTTATTGGATAAAGTATTTTCAAATTTGATAGGATTAAGATTGATATCGGCCTCTTGAAAAGCTTCATTATTTCTAAGAAGTTTGATAGAAATTTTACTCAAACTAGCATTTGAATTTTTGGCTTCAAACCATAAAGTTGTTTTATATTCGTTATTGATAAATTCCCATTTTGCATCTGGATTTAAAAAAGATAAGTTAGTTTTTTCTACGCTTATGTTAAAATCAAATTTTGTATTTTCCGTAGTGCGAGCATAGATCGTAATAGGAAAAACTTCTCCAACATATACCCTACTTGGATATTCATCATTTGTAAGAACCAAACTCCCTTTAGCTACAAAAGGATCATCTACATTGCTTTCAAAGTCATTGTTTTCATCACTTGGCGGAATATTTTGATAAATTTTTTGTTCTTCTTGGGGTAATTTTTGTAATTCTTTTTGCATATTTTCATCTTGGCCACTAAATACAGAAATTTCACCCCTGCCAAACAATACAACAACACTAAAAATTAAAGTTAATAAAATTTTCAAAATAAAAAGCCTTTAAGCATTTTCAAACCTAGATCATTACCCAGAACTTTTTCACAAGCACGCTCAGGATGTGGCATGAGTCCAAAGATTTTTTTGTTTTCATCACAAATTCCTGCGATATCAAATACAGAACCATTTGGATTTGGCTCGTATTTTAGAGTAATAAGATCTTTATCTTGCAATTCTTTTAAAGTAGCCTCATCAGCGTAATAATTTCCCTCTCCATGAGCAATTGGTAAATTAATAATTTCATCTTTTTTGAAATTTTTCAAAAAGGCATTATCATTAGAAACTACTCTTAAATTTTGGTTTTTTGAGATAAAACTAAGATTGTTGTTATGCTTCATTGCACCTTTTAAAAGACCACTTTCAAGTAAAATTTGAAAACCATTGCAAATGCCTAAGATATATCCTCCCTTTTTTGCATGATTAAAAACACCTTGCATAGCAGGAGCAAGTTTTGCAATAGCTGCACATCTTAGATAATCTCCATAAGAAAATCCGCCTGGCAAAACAACTAAATCTGCATCAAATTCTTTTTCTTCATGCCAAACAATCTGCGTTTTTACTCCAAGTTTTTCAAAGGCATAAGCTGTATCAAATTCACAATTTGTCCCTGGAAATCTAATAATAGCAACTTTCATTTTACTCTTTCTCAATTACAAGCTCATAATCTTCAATGACGCTATTTACCAACAACTCTTCACACATTTTTTTTACTTGTTCTTTGGCTAATTTTTCATCTTTCTCATCAAGAGAAATTTTGATTTGTTTTGCTATTTTTACTTCTTTAACACTATTAAAATTTAAAGAATGCAAAGCTTTTTCCACCGCTTTGCCTTGTGGATCTAAAACCCCATTTTTTAAAGAAATATTTACAATAACTTCCATATTTTTCCTTAATTTAATATTCTTTTTAAAACTTCTTCATAAGCCATTTTTACATTACCTAGATCTTGACGAAATCTATCTTTATCTAATTTTTCATTACTAAATTTATCCCAAAATCTACAACTATCAGGGCTTATTTCATCAGCTAAAACAAGTTCATTATCTTTAGTTAAACCTAGTTCGATTTTAAAGTCAATCAGCCTTAAATTTTTATTATCAAAAAATGGAGTTAAAATAGAGTTAATCTTTCTAGCCATATTTTTAATTTCACTAATTTGAGCTTCATTTTGCACTAAATTTAAAATCAAACAATGCTCATCATTGATAAAAGGATCGCCTAAGGCATCATCTTTAAGACAAAATTCCACCAAAGCAAAAGGTAGCACAGTACCATCTTTAATACCCAGTCTTTTTGTAAGAGAACCTGTTGCAACATTGCGTACTATAACTTCAATAGGAACAATTTTACATTTTTTAACCACTTGTTCTGTATCGCTTATAGTTTCTACCAAATGGGTTTTAATCCCATTTTTTTCGAGCAAATGAAAAATTTCAGTACTGATTTTACAGTTTAATGCACCTTTTCCACTTTCATTGCCTCTTTTTTCTGCATTAAAAGCAGTTAAATCATCTTTAAACTCACTAATTAGTAAATTTTCATCATCAGTTTTGAAAAGTTTTTTACCTTTTCCTTCGTAGAGCATTTCTTTTTTTGTCATTTTATTGTCCTTGTTTGATATTTAAAATTTTAATAGTATCAATAGCTGATTTTAACTGTGCGTCATCATTGATTTGTTTTTGACTGATTAGATTTTTATTGTCTTTATTTTCTTGTTTATCTTCTTTTTTATTTTTATCTATTTTTTCAAGCTCACTTTCTAAATGTTGTTTTAAGTCGCTTTCTTTTATAGAAAAACCATCTTCTTGAGTATTTACTTTACCTGGAAAAACTTCAATATCAGGTTTTACACCCACTGCTTGAATAGTACGCCCGCTTGGAAGATAATATCTTGCAATAGTAAGCCTTAAAGCTTCAGTTTTATTAATAGGTATGATTTGCTGAACACTACCTTTTCCAAAAGTATTTTCACCCACAATAACACCGCGTTTAAGATCTTGTAAAGCTCCACTTACAATTTCACTTGCACTAGCACTTCCACCATTTACAAGCACAACCAAAGAAGCATTAGAAATTTTGTTTTTAGGATCGGCTTTATATTCCTGATTTTCACTTGCGATGCGTCCTTTTTGAGAAACAATAACACCTTTATCTACAAATAAATTTACAAGTCCTATGGCTTGATTTAAAAGTCCACCAGGATTATTTCTAAGATCTAAAATAACTCCTTTAACATTAGGATATTTTTTAAGTTCTTTACTTGCCACATCTACAACATTTTTATCAAAATTTGTAACCCTAAGATAAAGAATGTTTTCATTTTCTATCATTTTTGCATAAACACTTTCTATCTTAATAATTTCTCTTGTAAGTGCAACATCAAAAGGTTTTGTTGCACCTTTTCTAAAAATGGTTAAAGTGATTTGAGTTTTTGGCTTACCACGCATTTTATCTACCGCATCATTGAGATTAATTCCTAAAGTGGCCTCATCATTAATTTTTAAAATAATATCTCCTGATTTTATCCCTGCTTTATCTGCTGGTGTTCCTTCTATAGGAGAAACAACTGTTAAAGCACCATCTTTCATACCTACGGTTATACCAAGGCCACCAAATTCACCATTGGTTTGAATTTTCATATCATTAAAATCTTTTTCATTTAAAAAAGAAGAATGCGCATCAAGATTGCTTAAAAGCCCTGATAAAGATTTATCCACCAAATCGCTGATATTTTGATCATCCACATAATATTGCTCTACTATGGCAAGAGTTTTTGTAAGCTTATCTAAAGCTTCTAGGCGTTTTTGAACCTGCTCTTCTTTTTGATCAACTTTAGCTTGTAAATGACTCGTTAAAAATAGACATAAAATAAAAGTAGTGGCAAAGCCTGCAAGACCTGCAAAAAATCGTTTTGTTTTCAAAATAAGCTCCATTATTGAGTTTTAGTTTAAAGAGTAAATTTTAATAAAAATTACTTAAAACTTCGTAAATAAATTTAAATTCTTAAAAATATGTTAAAATAGACTAAAAATTCCAAAAAGAAAGTTAATACAATGTGCCAAGAAAAACATACTCATACACATTCTCAAAAACATCTTAAAGCAGTTTGCAATCGTCTAAGTAGAACCATAGGGCATTTAAGTGCTATTAAAAGAATGGTTGAAAATGACAAAGACTGTAGTGAAATTTTAATCCAGCTTGCTGCCGTAAAAGCCGAAGTTAACAATACCGCAAAAGTAGTTTTAAAAGAACATTTAGCTCATTGTATGGTACATGCTATAGAAGAAAATGATATTCAAAGCATAGAAGAATTAAACAAGGCTATAGATATGTTTATGAAATAATCTAAAATTAGTCATTTGTCCTATTATTTAAAAAATTTTACTAAATTAACTTGACATTATATGACTAAAGTTATATAATGTCAAGTATATAAACTAAATAAAGGATAAAACATGGCAAATATACAAGATTTTTTAACTGATAATATGCTTTCAAACCTTGAAAGTGCAGCATCTTTAGCTATACATTCTAAAAATACCGAAGTCGTATCTTTGCACCTTTTATGGGCTTTAAGCGTAGATAGTACAAGTATTTTAAATCAAATTTTAAATAAATTAAATATTTCTAAAGAAGCCTTAGAGCTTGAAATTAAAAGCAGAATTTCAAAACTTGCAACGAGTTCAAATGTAAGCCGTGAAAATATACGCTTTTCCAATGAACTTATAAATTCATTAGAAAATGCTAAAGGATTGATGAGTGCTAATGGAGATAGTTATTTAAGTGTGGATACTTGGCTTATAAGTGAAAGTCAAAAAAGTCCTATTAAAGAAATTTTAGCGCAATTTTTAGATTTAAGAGAATTTCAAAAAGAGCTTGAAAGTCTAAGAGCAGGACGCAAAATAGATAGCAAAACAAGCGATGAAACCTTAGATAGCTTAAATAAATTTGGTATAGATTTAACCTTAAAAGCAAGTGAGGGTAAACTCGATCCTGTTATAGGTAGAGAAGAAGAAATCGAACGCTTGATGCAAATTTTAATACGTAAAACCAAAAATAACCCTATACTTTTAGGTGAACCAGGTGTAGGAAAAACAGCTATAGTAGAAGCTTTAGCGCAAAGAATTATCAAAAAAGATGTTCCAAAATCTTTACAAAATAAAAAAGTCATCGCTCTTGATATGAGTGCTTTAATTGCAGGTGCAAAATACAGAGGAGAATTTGAAGATAGATTAAAAACTGTGGTTAATGAAGTGATAAAAAGTGAAAATATCATTCTTTTTATCGATGAAATTCACACTATAGTAGGTGCTGGAGCGAGTGAAGGTAGTATGGATGCGGCAAATATTTTAAAACCCGCTCTTGCAAGAGGTGAACTCCATACCATAGGCGCAACTACTTTAAAAGAATATCGTAAATATTTTGAAAAAGATGCAGCCTTGCAGCGCCGTTTTCAGCCTGTAAATGTAGGTGAGCCAAGTGTTAATGAGGCTTTGGCTATGTTAAGGGGTATAAAAGAAAAGCTTGAAATTCATCATAATGTAACTATAAATGATAGCGCTTTAGTAGCCGCAGCTAAACTTTCAAAGCGTTATATAGCGGATCGTTTTTTACCTGATAAGGCTATTGATTTAATCGATGAAGCTGCAGCTGAACTGAAAATGCAAATTGAAAGCGAACCAAGTTCTTTAAGAAAAGTACGCAAAGATATAGAAACTTTAGAAGTTGAAAATGAAGCTTTAAAAATGGAAAATGACGAGAAAAATCAAAAAAGACTTAATGAAATCGCAAAAGAACTAGCTAATTTAAAAGAAAAACAAAATGCCCTAAATTCACAGTTTGAAAATGAAAAAAGTGTTTTTGATGATATAAGCACTAAGAAAAAAGAAATTGATCTACTTAAAAATGAAGCTTCTTTAGCTAAAGCTAGAGGTGAATTTCAAAAAGCAGCCGAGCTAGAGTATGGAAAAATTCCAAGTCTTGAAAAAGAAGTAGAAATTTTAGAAGATAAATGGAAAAAAATGAGCGAAAATGGAGTTTTACTTAAAAATCAAGTAGATGAGGATTTGGTTGCTGGAATTTTAAGCAAATGGACAGGTATTAGCGTGCAAAAAATGCTAACCTCTGAAAAACAAAAATTCTTAGAAGTGGAAAAACATTTAAAAGAAAGTGTCATAGGACAAGATAAGGCCTTAAGTGCTTTAGCTAGAGCCATTAAACGCAACAAAGCAGGACTTAATGCGGACAATAAACCTATAGGAAGCTTTTTATTTTTAGGGCCAACAGGGGTAGGAAAAACACAATCAGCTAAAGCTTTGGCGAAATTTTTATTTGATGATGAAAAAGCAATGATTCGCTTTGATATGAGTGAATTTATGGAAAAACATAGTGTTTCAAGACTCTTAGGTGCGCCTCCAGGATACATAGGGCATGAAGAAGGTGGAGAGCTTACTGAAGCTGTACGAAGAAAACCTTATAGCGTGCTTTTGTTTGATGAAGTTGAAAAAGCACATAAAGATGTATTTAATGTGCTTTTAGGGATTTTAGATGATGGTAGAGCAACCGATAGCAAAGGTGTAACAGTGGATTTTAAAAATACCATTATCATTTTAACTTCTAATATCGCCTCAAGTGCTATTATGAATTTAAGTGGAAAAGAACAAGAAGATGCGGTAAAAAATGAGTTAAAAAATTTCTTTAAACCTGAGTTTTTAAACCGCTTAGATGATATTATCACCTTTAATCCACTTGGAAAAGATGAAGCTTATGAAATAGTCAAGCTTTTATTTAAAGATTTACAAATGAGCTTAGAAAACAAAGGGATAAAAGCAAGTTTAAGCGAAAATGCAGCCCTTTTAATCGCTAAAGATGGTTTTGATCCTGATTTTGGTGCTAGACCTTTAAGAAGAGCTATTTATGATCTTATAGAAGATAAATTAAGCGATATGATACTTGCTGATGAACTTCATGAAAATGATAGCATTATCATTGATGCAAAAGATGATGAAATAATCATCAAAAAAGCTTAATCATTTTGAAAGTAGAAAGGAACTACTTTCAAAATATAATCTCACTTTCATTAAATTTCATATTTACTTTTGGTAATGGTGATTTGGTGGTATAATAAGCACTTTCTCCTTTATAATTTCCACGATAAACTCCATTAGGAATGCTAAATTTTCTAGTTGTATCAGGGAATTTTTCTATATATTGAGTTAAAAATTCTCTAAACACAGGAGCAGCCGTTCTAGCGCCACCTTCTGTATAACGCATAGGCTTGTTGTTATCATTTCCATACCAAATGATTGCTTCTATTTCAGGCGTAAGTCCACAAAACCAAGCATCAACACTTTTATTCGTTGTTCCTGTTTTTCCTGCTATTTCTATATCTTTTACTCTTGCATTACGCCCTGTGCCTTTTTCAACAACATTTCTCATCATATCTAAAACCAGAAAACTTTGCGCTTCATCGCTGACTTTACGCTCATTTGAGTTAAATTCCATGATGGTTTTACCGGTTTTATCCTGAACTTGTCTGATAATTTGAGGATCTTTAATCGTTCCATAGTTCCCAAACATGGTATAAAATTTCGAATACTCCAAAGGAGAAATACCAAAACTTCCCAATACGATTGATAAATTAGGCGGTATATCTTTAAATCCAAATTCCATTAGTTTAGAGTAAAGAACATCAAGCCCCATATCAAGTGCGAGATTAATGGTAGCTAAATTTCTTGATCTTGTTAAAGCTTCTTTTAAGGTAATTAAACCTAAAAATTTACCCCCTTCATTTTTAGGTTTCCAATCCTCATTATTACCCGCTCCACCTTCAAAAATTCTAGAAATATCAGCAATTTCACTCATAGGCGAATATCCTAAATTAATCGCCACTTGATACACAAAAGGTTTAAAAGAGCTTCCAGGTTGACGCATACTTTGAGTAGCACGGTTATAATTACTTTTTTCATAATCAACCCCACCTACCAAAGCTAAAACATCGCCACTTTGATGATTTACCACGACCATAGCTCCGTTTAAAGTGCTTAAATTTGCATCTTTATCGCGTTTTACTATCTCATCATAACCAAATTTCAAAGCATTCTGCGCCATATTTTGAACATCTAAGTCTATATTTAAAATGATTTTATATCCACCTGTTTTTAAGTCTTTGATATTAGGGCTTAATTGTTTAATCACTTCATCTACGACATAAGGAGCAGCATTTTGAGTAAGCGTGTCATCATAAACTTGCGGAATTTCTTTAATAGCTGTATCATAATCTGCTTTTGAAATCCAACCTAGATTATACATTCTTGAAATAACATTATTTGCTCTTGAGATGGAAAGATCTAAATGCTTTGTAGGATCATAACTGCTAGGTGCTTTTGGCATACCTACTAACATAGCAATCTCTTTAAGGCTTAATTCATTTAAATTTTTATGAAAATACCCCAAAGATGCGGTTTTTACTCCATAATACCCATGTCCAAAAAAGATAAAATTTAAATACCTTTCTAAAATTTGCTCTTTAGTTAAAATGGTTTCCATTTTATAAGCAAGCAAAGCTTCGCGAATTTTACGCGTAATAGTTCTTTCTGGGGTTAATTCTGTGTTTTTAATAAATTGCTGGGTAAGAGTGGAAGCTCCTTCCATGGTTTTTCCAGCGCTTTTTATGATTTTTACAGCAGCTCTAAAAATGGCATCAATATTAACTCCATTATGTTCAAAAAAGCTTGTATCTTCTATAGCAACCAAAGCTTCTATAAGGCGTGGAGGAAGCTCTTCATAAGGAGCGTAAAAACGATGCTGTTCAAAAATATTAGCCACAAGCTTGCCATTTCTATCGTAAATTTGTGTTGTAAGAGGAGGTTTGTATTCTTTAAAAGTATAACCCTCAGTATCAGCACTTGTGAAAAGATAAGCCACATAAATAAATCCAGCTATAAACAAAAGAGTAAAAAATGAAAAAATATATTTTAATATTTTCATAAATAAGCCTTTAAAGTTTGGATATCAAGCCCTAAAGCAGTGCTTAGATTTCCTACTTGTTGGGTGATGAAATTTTGATGAAAACCCTCACACATAATACAACCCGCCTTGCCTTTATAAAGATCATTTTCTACATAATCTCTTAAAGCATTTTCATCAAAATTTTTAAAATAAAGCGTAGTTTTTGAAAGAGAAAAAACTCTTTTTTCAGGTTTTACAAGCAAAAAAGCCGATAAAATACTTGCATACTTTCCATTTTGCAAGGCAAGCATTTCATAAGCTTCTTTTTTATCCTTTGCTTTGGTAAGAATTTTTTCATCTATACAAACTATACTATCTGCAAAAAGCAAATTTTGGTTTTGAAAATCTTTGCCTAAAGCACTTAAAAATTGTCTTTCTTTTTCAAGAACTATTTTTTGAACATATAAAAAAGGTGAAATATTTTTATTTAAATTTTCATCATAATCAAAACTAACTTGCCTAAAATCAATCTTTGCGGTTTTAAGCAAGTTAGCTCTTGAAATGGAACTTGAAGCAAGAATTAACATTAAAGTGCTTTTTCTATCGTTTCTAAGCTTTGTTTTAAAGCTTCATTGATTTTGCTTAAATCTTTTCCACCTGCAGTAGCAAAATCATCTCTTCCGCCACCATTTCCACCTAAAATTTGCGCCGCTTCCTTAACCAAAGCTCCTGCTTTTAAAGGTGCATCTTTAACACCAGCTGCTAAAGTGATTTTTTCATCTTTTACTTGAATAAGTAAAATCACCGCTTTAGCAAATTTATTTTTAAAATCATCAATCATAGCTTTAATATCGCCATTATCTACGCGTTTTACGCAAATTTCAACACCTTGGATATTTTTAGAATCAAGCTCGGTTTTACTTGAATTTTTAAGCTCATTTTTTAAACTTAAAATTTCATTTTTAAGCTTTTTAACCCCGCTTAAAATATCATTATTTTTAAGTTCATCTTTTGCTTTAGAAAGTTCTTCAAATTGATTTTTTACAAATTCTAAAGCCGCTTTAGAAACCACAGCTTCAATGCGTCTAACTCCAGCACTCACACCGCTTTCTTTAACTATGTAAAAACTTCCTATTTGAGCAGTATTTTTAACATGGGTTCCTCCGCAAAGTTCCTTGCTTTCACCTAGAGTTAAAACACGCACATTGCCTTGGTATTTTTCATTAAACAATGCTATAGCACCGCTTTTTTTAGCTTCTTCTAAAGGCATATTTTCTAAGATAGCTTCGCTTGAGTTTATAATCATTTCATTGACTCTTTTTTCAATGCTTTCTAGCTCTTCTTTGCTTAAAGCTTTATGATGAGTAAAATCAAATCTTAGTTTATTGCTTTCAACCAAAGATCCTGCTTGACTTACATGAGAACCTAAAATTTCTCTTAAAGCATGGTGTAAAAGATGAGTGGCTGAGTGGTGGCGTGCGATTTGCTCTCTTTTTTCTGTATCGATTCTTGCATGAACTATATCGCCAACTTTTAGTTCTTCCCCTGCTTTTACAAAGCTAAGATTGAGATTAAAAAACTTTTGCGTATCTAAAACTTCACGCTTGGCTATAAATCCACTATCAGCACTTTGCCCCCCACTTGTCGCATAAAAAGGCGTGTTTTCAAGCATCACCCAACCCGCATCTTTAAGGGTAGAAACTTCTTTAAAATCTTCATCTAAAAGGGCTAAAATTTTACTTTCGCATTCTGCTTTTTCATAACCTACGAAATGATTTTCTCCAAATTTTTCAAGCAAGTTTTTAAAATCTCCGCTTGCAGTTTTATCTCCACTTCCTTTCCAAGAAGCCTTAGCGCGTGCTTTTTGCTCATTCATTAAAAGTTCAAATTTTTCTTCATCAACTTTAAGATTTTTTTCTCTTAGCATATCAGCCGTTAAATCAAGCGGAAAACCATAAGTATCATAAAGTTTAAAGGCTACTTCTCCGCTAAAAATTTCTTTAGTGTTTTTAAGCTCTTCATTAAAAATTTCAATCCCATTTTCTATAGTGCTTAAAAATCTTTCTTCTTCAAGGCGAATTTGTTCTTTTATAAAGTCTTTTTTCTCATTAAGATAGGTATAATGTCCGCCCATTAAATCGCATACAACATCAACTAGTTTATACATAAAAGCTTGTTTAAAACCTAACAAATATCCATGTCTTAAAGCACGACGCAAAATACGACGCAAAACATAACCTCTACCTTCTTTATCAAAACTTACCCCTTGCGCAAGTAAAAATACACTTGATCTTATATGATCAGCTATGACTCTAAAACTTGCTCCGCTTTCATAAACATAAGTTTTATTACAAAGTTTTGAAATTTCATTGATGATTGGCATAAAAAGCGAGCTATCAAAATTGCTGAATTTACCTTCTTTAATCGCTGTTACTCTTTCAAGTCCCATTCCCGTATCAATGCTTGGCTTTGGTAGTGGGCTAAGCACTCCATCAGCACTTCTTTCATATTGCATAAAAACAAGATTCCAGATTTCTAAAAATCTATCTCCATCTCCGCCCATATAATCTTCGCTTGAGTTAAAATGCTCTTCTCCTTGGTCATAAAAAATCTCACTACAAGGACCACAAGGACCAGTATCGCCCATTTGCCAGAAATTATCTTTATCGCCAAATTTGTAAATTCTTTCTTTTTGAATGTGTTTTTGCCATAGATTAAAAGCTTCATCATCGTTTTCATGCACGGTTACATAAAGCCTATCTTTAGGTAGTTTTAAAACTTCAGTTACAAATTCCCAAGCATAAGCTATGGCTTGTTCTTTAAAATAATCTCCAAAGCTAAAATTTCCAAGCATTTCAAAAAAAGTATGATGGCGTGCGGTATATCCTACATTATCTAAGTCATTGTGCTTTCCGCCAGCTCTTATACAAGTTTGACAGCTTGTTTTGCGTGGAGGGTTTGGGCGTGGAATTTCTCCTGTAAATATACTTTTAAAAGGCACCATACCCGCATTAGTAAAAAGTAAAGTTGCATCATCAGGAACTAAAGGGCTTGATGGGGTTATCTCATGTCCTTTTGATGCAAAAAAATCCAAATAAGCTTTTCTAATATCCATGAATTTTCCTAAAGAAATTTTTATAAAAACATATCATACCAAAATTACTTTAAATTAAGTAAAACTAAAATACAATAAACATTTTTATTTAATTTTATTTCTCTAAGGTTTTTTATGAATTTTATCAATCTTCAAGCCCAATATCTCGCATACAAAGATGAAATCAATGCTGAAATTGAAAGCGTTTTATCAAGCTCTTCTTTTATAGGCGGTGCAAAGCTTAACGAATTTGAGCAGAATTTAGCTCATTTTTTGGGTGTTAAACACGCTATAGGTTGTTCAAGTGGAACCAGTGCTTTATATCTTGCCTTAAGAGCCTTAGATATTGGCAAAGATGATGAAGTTATAGTGCCTAGTTTTACTTTCATAGCAACAGCTGAAGTTGTGGCCTTAGTAGGTGCAAAACCTGTTTTTGTAGATATAAATTTATCAAATTACAATCTTGATTTTGAAGCAGTGCAAAAAGCAATAACCCCAAAAACCAAAGCCGTTATAGCAGTAAGCATGTTTGGACAAATGAGTGATTTAAGGGCTTTAGAAGAAATTTTAAAAAATAAAAATATCACTTTGATCGAAGATGGTGCACAAAGTTTTGGTGCAAGTTTCAAAGGAGAAAAATCCTGCTCCATAGCTAAAATTTCATGCACGAGCTTTTTTCCTTCAAAACCTTTGGGAGCTTATGGCGATGGTGGGGCTATTTTTTGCCATGATGATGAAATTGCTAAAAAAATAAGAATTTTACTCAATCACGGACAAACTCAGCGTTATAAACATGAATTTATAGGTATAAATGGACGCCTTGACACCTTGCAAGCGGCGATTTTAAATGTTAAGTTAAAATACCTAGAAAAAGAATTAGACAAAAGACAAAAATTAGCACAAATTTATAATGCAAATTTAAAAAACTGCCAAATTCCGCAAATTGATCCAAATGCTTTTAGCGCTTATGCACAATACAGCGTTTTAGTTGAAGATAGATCTAGTGTATTGCAAAAATTTGAAAAAGCTAATATACCTTATGCTATACACTATCCAACCCCTTTGCATAAACAACCTTGCTTTAGTGAGTTTTCAAATTTAGAACTTAAAAATTCAGAATATGCAAGCAAACACATCTTATCTTTGCCTTTTTCACCTTTTTTAAGCGAAGAAGAACAAGAACAAGTTATTTATATTTTTAAAGATTAATTCCATGAAAATAGGTATCATAGGCCTTGGAAAAATGGGGCAAAACCACTTAAATGAACTTAGCAAAAATTCTCATTTTAAGCTTAATGCACTTTTTGATCTTTGCAAAAATCCAAATCTAAATATTTTTGATGATATTTTTTATGATGATTTGAATAAATTTTTAAATCAAAATAATGATATTATCATCATAGCAACACCTACAAATTCACATTTAGCAATAGCAAAAAAAGTTTTTAAACAATGCAAATGCGTTTTAATCGAAAAGCCTTTAGCTCTAAATTTAAAAGAAATAGACGAAATTTCAAATTTAGCTAAAGAATACAGCATAAAAGTAGGCGTAGGTTTTTGCGAAAGATTTAATCCTGCGGTTTTAGCCCTAAAAAAAGAGCTTGAAAATGAAGAAATTATCAGCATTAACATACAAAGATTTTCACCCTACCCACAAAGAATCAGCGATGTAGGGATTTTGCAAGATTTGGCTGTACATGATCTTGATTTGCTTTGTTTTTTAAGCAAGCAAGAAATAACAAAAACCAATTTGCTTAAAAAATATACCCAAGATCAAACAAGAGAAAGTGAAAGCATTATTCTATGTGAGCTTGAAAAATGTATTGCTAGTATACATCAAAGTTGGAATAGCGCACAAAAACTAAGAAAAATTCATCTTATTACTAAAAATCATTTTTATGAAGCCAATTTAAATGACTTTTCTTTATTAAAAGATGGAAATTTTATAGAACTTACTCAACAAAGTCCACTTTTTTCAGAACATGAAGCTTTGTTAAAACTTATCGATAATCAACCCAATCATCTAGCTAGCACAAGCGATGCTTACAAAGTTCAAGAAATTTTAGAAAGGTTTGCGTGAAATTAGTTTTATTTTTAAATATGGGCGGAGCTACAAATTTACAAGATTGTGAAGTTTTTTTAAAAAATATGTTTAATGATCCTTATATTTTAGGAATCAAAAATCGATTTTTAAGAAAATTTGTAGCATGGATTATAACAAAGGCTCGCGTTAAAGCTATGCAAGAAAACTATAAAAAAATGGGCGGAAAATCCCCTTTAAACGAACTTACTCAAAGCCTATGCAACAAGCTTAATTTAAAACAAGATGAATTTAAATTTGATTTTGTAAATCTTTATGTGCCTCCTTTTGCCACAAAAATTTTGCAAAAATACGCTTTAAATGAAAATGATGAAATCATTCTTTTTCCACTTTATCCGCACCATTCTTGTACCACAGTAACTTCATCTTTAGAAGTTCTGCAAAATGAAATTTCAAAGCAAAAAATTCAAGCAAAAGTAAAAACTATAGATATTTTTTACAAAAATGAACTTTATAATGAGATGATAATTTCGCACATTTTGGCTAAAAAAAATAAATTTGATGCCAAAATTTTGATTTTTTCAGCGCATTCTTTACCACAAAGTATTATTGATAAGGGTGATTTATACGAAAAGCATGTAAATGATCATGTAGAAATTTTAAAAGAAAGGCTAAAAGATCATTTTGATGAATTTATTTTAGCTTATCAATCTAAACTAGGCCCTGTAAAATGGCTTGAACCAAATACAAGCGATATTTTGGCAAATTTAAACGATAAAGCTTTGATTTATCCTATTTCTTTTTGTATAGATTGTTCTGAAACGATTTTTGAACTAGGTATGGAGTATAAACATTTAGCAAAATGTGATTATGATTTGATAAGTTGCTCTAATGATAGTGATGAATTTATGGAATTTATTTTAAAGTATTTATCTGATCTTAACCAAGAATGAATTTGAGACCCTTGTCTATCATTTTTTTAAAGATTAACAAGGACTTTTTGGTAAAAATTTAGCTGACTAAGCCAAAGTATAAGCTTTTTCTCCGCGCAAACTCACATCTAAGCCTTTTTGTTTTACTTCTTCTTTCACTCTTAAGTCTGCAAAGTAAGAAATGATCTTAAAAAATAATAAAGCTTATGAGAGCTGAAAAAACATACAAATCATAATAGCAAGAATTTGCTCTTTTAAAAGCTCTAAACTTCCACTGATATAAAATCTCGCCAAGTGCATTTTAAGCAATCACATTAGGATTTACTTTAGCACTTGCAAAAAGCCCTGTAGCAATTCCTCCCCAAACACCTCCGATTCCGTGTAAAGAAAAAGTATCTAAAGAATCAATCCTATTTGAGTTTGTATTTAATAAAACTCAAACCAAAATAACAAAATACAGAAGACAAAGCCCCTATAACAAGAGAAGCATAAAATCTACATAACCGCAACTACAAGCCCGCTAAGTCCACCTAAAATAGTTGGTTTTTATGGATGAGCCACTCAAGCACTACCCATTGTAAAGTAATGACACTAAAAACAATAAAGCAATTCATTATGGTATTGAGTGTATTTTTACTTCTTACCATACCCAAATAAAACATTGCCAAAGCTGGAGTCATAAGCAAAACTAGCAGAGTACACAATACAATAAAACTTGAATTTACCACATTCGCTTACCTACCCTTTCTTACAAAATATAATTACAAGATAATTATATTTAAAATGATTTAAAAAATATTTTACTTCTCTATGATTCAAATTTACTAGCATTAAAATACAAATTTGGGCCAAGCTAAAAAACAACAAAGATAAAAAAGGATTATTGTAAGATGATGAAGAAAAAATTTGATTATTTAATAAAATTATCTAATATTAAAAAAGTAATTGCGCTTTAAAATGATCTAAAAGCTCTTCTTGAGCTTTTAAAATATCATCGGTATTTAACTCAAAATCAATCTTGTCTGGTTTTTTATAAGTTTTATCATAATATTCCAAAAGTATAATAATAAGCTTTTGCCATTCTTTTTTCTCATAACTTTGAAGCAATTCTTGGCGTAAATTTAAGCTGATATAAGGGCTGATTTTTTGCACACATTGTTGAAATTTTAAAGGAGTCATTTTTTCTTGATAAATTTTTTGTATTCTTTTAAGGCGATTTTCCAAAGAACAAAAACAATAAATTTTAAAAGCCTTTTGCATTTTTTCATAAAATTTCAAAGGTAAGATGATATCCCCTATTTTGCGACTTTCACTTTCTATGAAAGCAAAATTTTCTAAATTTTGCATATTGTGAAAAAGTTCTGCTTCAAAAGCTTTTTGCGTAGGTTGTTTTCCTAAAATATCACCAAAAGATGAGCCTAAATGATTTGCCATTTTTTCTAAATTTATAGCTTGTGGGAGTTGTTCTAAAAGCTCTGTTTTTCCACAGCCTGTATTGCCGCAAAGAGCAAAAAAATCAAAATTTATTTCATTTTCAAAATAACGCGTTACAAAAGTTCTATAAGCTTTAAAGCCACCTTTTAAACGCACCACTCTAAAACCAAGCTCACTTAAAATCACTGCGATAGATTTTGAACGCAAACCCCCACGAGAACAATAAATCCCCACCTTTTCTCCTATGCGAAAATTTTGAGTGATTTCTAATATATGTTTAGCGGTATTTTGACAAATATAACTCGCACCCCTAGCCTTGGCTAAAGCTTGATTTTTCTTATAAATCGTTCCTATTTCTTGATATTCTTCATCATTGAGTGCATAAAAATTTAAAGCTCCTATCAAATGAGAATGCAAAAATTCTCTAGGACTTCTTGCATCGATTAAAAGAGAGAAATTTTCTTTTTGAAATTCTGTAAATTCAACTTCACTAAGCATTTTTAAAAGCCAAAACAAGTTTTTGATAAACTTGCTCGATATTAGTGCCACAAACCCTAGTTTCTCCTATGGTTGTGATAAAATTTGTATCTCCTGCCCAGCGTGGCACTAGATGATAATGACAATGAAAAGCTATGCCAGCTCCTGCATCTTTGCTTAAATTCATACCGATATTGACCCCATTTGCATGGATTTGCTCTTTTAAAATTTTTACCCCCAAACGCACAAAATGGCTCATTTCTTGCCAAATTTCATCGCTTAAATTTTCTATATGCTCTTCATGTACATAAGGAATCACCATAAAATGCCCCGCAGAATAAGGATAGCGGTTCATCACTCCAAAACAATGCTTTACTCTAAAAATCACACCTAATTCTTCATCACTTTTGATCTTATTGGCACAATCACAAAATGGACAAACAGTTTTTTCTTTTTCAAAATACTCACTCCGCCATGGTGCATACAAATATTGCATTTTCCCTCCTTAAAGCAAAGCTTTTAAAGCCTTTCCTTCATCTTCCTCACGCATAAAATATTCGCCGATTAAAAAAGCGTCAACGCCTAAATTTTGTAAATGATCTAAAAATTTTTTATTTTCTAAACCACTTTCTGCGATGATGATTTTTGAATTTGGGATCTGTGGGATAAGTTTTTCACACAAACTCATATCCATAGTAAAATCCTCTAAATTACGATGATTGATACCAATGATATCCGCTCCAGCAAAAATTGCCTTACTCAAATCCTCTTTATCATGAATTTCAACCAAAGCCTCAAGACCTAAATGTCTTGCAAACTCAAGCAGTTTTTTAAGCTCTTTCATGCTTAGCATTTTAGCGATTAATAATACAAAATCCGCCCCGTAAACCAAAGCTTCTAAAATTTGATACTCATCAAAGATAAAATCTTTTCTAAGTAAAGGAATTTGCGTATAACGGCGTATAAGACTTAAGTATTCTAAAGAACCTTTAAAAAAATGTGGCTCAGTCAAAACAGAAATCGCCGCAGCTTTGTTATTCTCATAATTTAAAGCAATACTTAAAGGATCAAAGTCTTTTCTAATGACTCCCTTGCTGGGACTTGCTTTTTTTACTTCTGCTATGATTTTAACTTCTTTTTCTACTCTTTTTAAAGCCTTAATCACATCTTTTGGAAAGAAAGGATTTGAAGCTAAAGAACGCCCTAACATATCATAAGGAAGTTTTAGTTTGCGTTCTTTTAAATCTTCTTTTGTTTTTTCAAAAATTTTATCCAATATCATGGTTTTATACACGCCTTTATCGCTTTTATATGAGCTTTGCTCTCATCAGAATTTGCAAATTCTTTATCATCTAATGTTTGTTTTAAAATTTCCCATGCTTGCTTACAATCGCCTAGTTTATAATACCCCCAAGCTAAAGAATCTAAATAATACAAATTCTGTGGATCTTTTTCTAAGGCAAGTTTCACAAGCTCTATGCCTTTTTTAACATCTAAATCGTAATCTATGAGCAAATATCCATAGTAGTTTAAATACAAAGCATTGCTATTTTTATCGATAGCCTGTTCGAATTTTTCTTTTACAGAATCAATAACTTTTGGAGTGATTTTTTTAGCTTCATTTGCAGCTTCAAATTCAAAAACTGCCGCTCGTAGAAGATATTCTTTATTTTTTGTTTTGTGATAAAGAGCTAAACTCATTTTTTTAGCATCATCAAAGCGTTTTAAATTCTGATACAAAGCGAGTTTAATATCATCATCTAAATCATACTGCAAAGAAATTTTTAAAGCTTCTTCTGTTTTGCTTTGAGAATTTAAAAGCTCAACCAAAGCCAATGCAAAACTTTTATTTTTGGTAAGTTGATAAAGCTCTTTATATATACTTTTTAAAGCTTCGATATTTTTTTCATCAAAATAAATTTTAGCAAGCAAAACGCAAGTTTTGAGAGTGCAACCATTAGTTTTTCTTGAAAATTCTAAAACATTTTTAATATTTAAAGTATCATTTAAAATCGCATAAATTCCTATGAGTTTAAATAAAATTTCTTCGTTTTGCACTTGATTATAAGCAGATCTATAGTACTTTGTGGCATTTTTTAAATCATTTTTTTTAACCAAAATATCACCATAAAGCTCTAAATTTCTAGGATCGCTATCTTTTTTTGTTAAAAGCTCTTTCATAAGTTTTTGAGCATTATTGATATCATTTGAATTTAAAGCATAAAGAGCACTAAGTCGCTTAAGATTGTCATTTTGATTTAAATAAGGCTTTGCTAGATTATTTAACTCTGCTTGCCTGTCAAGACTGTTTGCTAAAGTAAGTAAAAATGCATTTTCTAAAAAATGAGTATTATTGTAATCTTGATAAAGACTTAAAAATTCATCTCTGGCTTTTTTGTATTGTTTATAATACTCATAATTATAAGCCTTCATAACCCTTAAATCAAAATCATTGCTTTTATATTTTGTATAATCAGGATAAACAACATTGATTTTTGAACTTCCACAAGCTGCCAAAAAAAAGGCTGCTAAGACAAATAACAAATACCTATACATTCTTTTTCTAATTCCTTTTGATGTGTTTTAAAATATTCCCAAAATGGAAAAGTTCTGCATTGTTTTGGACGAAAATCATAGATACTGCAATTTCTTTTTTGGGTATCAAAAAAAATGCAAGCAAAGCCATCTTCAAATTCGACTTCCTTAAAACTCATTTTAAAACCCACTTTTCTCAAGTATTTTTCAGCAAATTCTTTGCTTTCTAAATTTAAATGCTTTCTTAATGCTTCTAATTCTTCCTTGTTTACAAAAATATTACCACTTTCTCCAGTACAACACTTTCCACCGCATTTCTCACAAGCATTTTCATCAAAAGCATAAGAAAAATTTTTATCAAATATCATAACTTTTTAACCTAAATCTTAAGTGAATTTCTTGCATTTGTTTGCTTAAAATTTCATTTTCATATACAAAAAAAGGAGGTAAAATCTCACAAGGAGATTTTGAACCTTTTTTTACCTGTATCAAAACAAGTCTTGCTTTTTTGTTTTGATGTGTATGTACAAAGCAAAGCTTTGTTATTTTCATTTTCATATCTTTTAAAATAAAACAAATTTCATCTAAAGCTAAAGCTTCATAGCAAAAATACAAAGCACCATTTGACTTAAGCATAGAATTTGCTTTAGTTAAAAAGCTATGCAAGGGTAAAAATTCTTGAAATTTACTTATAGCTTTATGCCGATCTTCACTCTTGTAAGCTCCTTGTCTATAAAATGGAGGATTGCAAACTATGGAGTCAAATTTTTTTATGCTTTGAAATTGATTGAAATCATCATGAAAAATATCGCCTTGTATTTGGTTGGATTTTAAATTTTTTTCAATCAATTCTATATTTTCTTTTTGAATATCAATTAAAGATAAACTTAAATTTGCAATATTTTTTTTAAGTAAAATACCTATGATACCACAGCCCGCACCTACATCAAAAACAGCGCCTTTAATTCCTTGTTTTAAAATAAAATCAGCTAAAATTAAAGAATCACTATTGTAACGATATCCTTGTGATAATTGCGCTAGCGTAATCATATTTTAATGAGTTGGAATTTTAATGCGTTTTGGAGGTTGTTCTTTAAATATATTTTGTTCTTTTGTTATATTATTATCTTCTTTAAAATTTACTGGGCTTTGTGCTACCAAAAAAGAAATTACAAAAGTTATAAAAAAAGCAATTTTTATCATAATAACACCTCATAAAATGGTGTCCACGGCGAACACCTAACAATAACTATAAAATACCATAAAATATAAATTTTAAATATTTAAAATTTAATTTGGCTACAAAATGGCTACAAAAATTAAAATATAAAAATAGGTTTTTCTTTCTTTTCTATTTTTTCATTTAATATATCTGCAGTTTCAAAATTATACCATAAAGTTGGATTAATTACATCTTTTGCTAATTCTTCAACTTCACTTCCATTTCCACCTTCATTATCAGAATCATCGCTTTGCTCATTTATCATACCAGGAGTATCTGCTGTAATGCTTTGAACAACATCAAAAATCTTACTAGCTCCACTTAGTAAATTTCCAATAATATTTAAAGTTGATTCAAAAGTTGTCATTTCTTGTGCTACTTGTGCTGTATTTTTTGTAAAATCTGCAGCTAAATTCCAATTATTAGCACCCCAAGCACCTAAAAAATTAACCAAACCCCAAACAGCATTAAGAATTGAAAATAATTTATTTCCAGTAAGTGAACCCACGGCTAAACCTAAGCTAATTCCTAGTGTGATGCCCGCAGCTACACCTTCGCTAACCCCTATCAATGTTCCTAGCCATGCACCTTGTCCGCCAATCCACCAAGTAGCTACAGCCAAAATAATAGTAACAATAGGTACTAAAAAGCTTAAAATTCCTTTGCTTGATTTTTCGTATACATAAAGATAATAAAAACTATCCCATAATGCAAACCATCTATCTCTACGCCCATAAGGCAAATTTGAACTTTTTCTATATAGTGGATATACGCTTGACGTAACACTTGTATCTTTTTTTCCAAAGCTTTTATTACTTGGATATGAATAAGCTATATAAGGTTCTTCATAACAAACTAAATTAAAACTATTATAAAAACATAAAGGAGTTGCATATTTGCATTTATAATTTTCTTTTATTGAGTTAAATACTTCAAAAAAAGATATCTTTATGCTTGTTAAAGTATAATATATTTTACTCGAATCACTTTCCCTAGTTTTTTGTGCTTTCTCATATACATTATAGGTTATTTCTACTTTTTCAATTCTAAATACACTCTCATTTAACTCCTTAAAATCACTAAAAAATTTTTCAACATCAATGCATAATTTTTTATAAGGTTTTCCAAAAGTTGGTTTAAATTCAACATTTTCTACTTTAATTTCTGGTATTTTAATATCATCAATACTAGGATATATCCATTCATTATTTTTTTGGATGGTTTGAGAAAAAATAACCACTTCTATATCATTTATAAGCATGTCATAATTTATATTTTCCAATGCCTTATTTAATATATCTTTGAAATTTATTTTTTCATCAATATAAAAAAATCCTTTTCCATTATATTTCCAAGCTTTTTCTTTTTCAAATAAAAGAGCTAAATTATTTGGAAAACCATAATAATACTGCATACCTCCTAAATTATAATTAGTTCTTATTTCGCAAATATCATGATATATTCCATTTTCACTACTAGGATCTCCTTGATAAGGTTTGTATGGATCTTGCCCTACGAAAAATTGGTTAAGTCCTAAATCATTATAGTTTTCCTTATTATAAGGTGCAGTGCTAGAACTTTTAATGTTATATTTTTTCACTATATACGAATTTTTAAATAGCGGATGGTTTATATTTTGAATTTGACTTCTACCTTTTCTTACAAGTTGTTTATGTAAAAGCTCAACATATTTATTTACCCCTATCATAGCATAGGTAAACCATTGTTTATATACTTCTTGTGTATCCAATTCTCCTATGTTTGATGGATAAGCAGGCTTAAGAGTATAATTTCTCATAAGCCTTTTTTCATCTATAAGCATTATGAAGACTTTTCTATATTTTCTATCTTTTCTTTAACAAGCTTCATAATTTCTTGTGGTATATCAAGACCACCGGTACAATATCCAAATTGAACACTCTGTGTAACTTTTGCAGCTTCTATTCTTAAATTATCATCTATCTGTGAAGTTTGTCTAGCTATTAATGCAGGTTTTGCTTTTTCTGTTTCTGTTTGAGCTCTTAAAAGTAAAGCTTTTTCAGCGTTAAGCTCGTTTTCATCGCCTTGTAAAATCATGGATAAAGCTGTATTTTGACTTTGAGCCACTATGGTTTGTCCAACACTTACCAACGCTTGTGCCAAGCTTTGAAATTGTTGGTCATTTCTTATAACATTATCGTTTCCAAATTGTTCTAAAAGCTTTTTAAATTCTCCAAATGGAGATTTTTCTGCTAAACTCATTTCTAAAATTTGCGGATAAATTTCTTTAAATGCTTCAAGTCTTTTGTTGTAATCAACATTTGTATTACTCATTATTTAGCTCCTTTATTTTGCTTATCTGAATTTCACACTGTTTGTATTTGTAAAAAAGCATAGAATAAGCATTTAAAATATCTAGTTCATTTTTTGCCTTTGGCTTTTCAAGGGGGCTTAATGTTAGTAGTTCTTGCGGAATTCTTACTTTTTGAATTTCTATTTTGGTTACTACTTGTTGAGTTTGCATCCCACAACCTATCAACGACATCGTTAAAAAGCTTGGTAATATTATTTTCATTGCTTTTATAAATGTATTCTTTAGCATATTGCACCCTTTCTTGTACTTGATTTTTTTCCTTATTTGCTTCATTTAAAGCCTTTAATTCTGTTTTATGAATTTGATTTAATTCTTTTAATTTTTCTTGATTATTTTCATTTATTTTTAAAGCCAAATCTAAATCACTTTGACTTTTTTCTAATTTTACCTTTGTGCTATCAAGTCTTAGATAAAAATATCCTGCTAAGATTGCCATTAAAGCTAAGGCGATATAAAGTTTTGCATTTCCAAATAAAAGATTTATCATATTTGTTTTAGAAGTTTAAGTAAGGTTTTTGTATAATACCCCTAAGGGTTAGCCGTAGGTCTGACCCCCTATGGCTAAATTCCACCCGCGAAAGGTGGTGATATAAATGTCATACCAGAAGTTTATAATTATAATTATACTACTTTGTGTAATTATAGTCAAGGCTTATTAGCCTTGCCCCGCAAAAGCGGGGTGTAAACTTTAACCTACTTAAACTTTTATCTCCTTTCATGCTAATTCATTTGTTATTTCTAATTTAATGTCTTCAAGATTTTTACCATACACCAAATCATAAAATTCTTTGCAAGCCTGCCTGCTTTGACCGACACTTTCATTATTGTTATCTTTGGTAAGCCCCAGTAAGATACAACCTTGTGTGTCTTTATCAGTGTTTCCCCAGTGTATTAAAATTGCACGACTTGATAGAACTTCATCATTATAAACATTTATCATTGTATCATCATCTTTTTTTGTAATACTTCTTAAAGTATTTTCAAATCGTGAAGGACTATGTCTTTTTAAATTATAATTTCCTTCAGGTATTCTTAAATCTTTACCACTTTCTAAACCCTCTTTATCTTCTTCCAAAGAAAAACATTCAAAAAGAATTTCTTCTTCATCACTTAAAACCTTAAATTTACCAATAACACAAGTTTTACCTATGTATCTTCTATTAATTGTTATTTTCATTTTTTCTCCTTTTTTAATTTAAAGTTATCTCACTTCCATCTCTAATATTTAAAGTATAATCTCTTGCTATTGCATCGCTATAATATGAATTTGTAAAATTTAAGCTAAATAAAGGTTTTCCTATAGAAGAAACATAGGCTTCAATATTTAAATAACTTGAAAAATTTTGAGAATAACCTGTTGGTCTTGCAGCAATACCGATGATATTTTTTGGTAAAGGTTTATCAAAATCTAAAATATATTCATAAGGCGTCATATATGCTAAGTTTGTTCCACAAATATAACCACCTGTAATTAAATCGTAATCACCATAGTCAGCATTGATTGTAGAACTTATTCTTACTTCATATTCTTTTCCATCTATATCATATAAGCCTGTGGCTGATTTATTTTCTTTGTCTATTTGAATATTTTTAGCATAAATAGCAGTTTTATCTTCCTTTATTAATCTAACATCACTTAAGCAAACAGATCCACCACGATAGGCTGTTTGTACTGTTAATCTAAGTCTATTTACTTCTGGTTCTTTGCTAAGCTCTACTTTAATCCACGAGGTAAAATCACTTACATAAATATCGTTTGGAGTTTTTGAATTGTCTATCCAAATAAATCCTTTTTTATAACCATTATTTGTTTGTGTTTGTTCTGGTGGAGGTGTGTTTGTGATATTGCAAAGCAAAGCATTTTTTTCTAAAGCATTTGAAATAATACTTAAAGTGTTATTTATGGTATTTCCTACTTGATGAAAACTTTCTTCAAGCAAGGGTTTGGAAACTTCTTCTAAGGTTTGCCTTAATTTTTCATCGCTAATTTTATCACCATCTTCGCCTTTATCACCTTTTAAACTTGCTAAAAATTCATCTTGACTTTTTCCTGTGTTTTCTTCATTTTCAAGCCAAAGTTCATAAGCACTTTTACCATCAGCTCCTTTAGCTCCATCTTGCCCTTTTAAATTTTCAAGCTGTTCTTCTGTAAAATCTTCATAAGTAAAAGGATCTCCTTTATCACCTTTTAAACTTTCTTGATTTTCTAAAACAACTTTTAATACAACTTCTTTTAAACTCTCTTCATTGATATTTGCATTGATGTCAAGCTCTTCTAGTAAAGCTTCTAGTTTTTCTTTTAATTCACTTTGTTTTATAAAGTTAAAACTTGTTAAAACTTCATTTATAGCATTTTTAATACTTTCATCGCTTGGTTTTACTCCATTTTTAAAAAGTTCTTTTAAAATTTCTAAAGCTTCACTAAAATCTTTATTGATTTCTTCTGTTTTTATGGCAATTTCTCTTAAATCCACGCTCATCTTATCCCCTTTATTAAACATTTGATCTGATGAAATAAATTACAAGAGCAATAAAAAACAAAAATCTTAAATTTATTTATTTCTAAAGCTTGCATTGCTTCTTTTAAAACAAGATCAGCAAGTTTGTAATCTTTTCTTGATTTTGCTTTTTCACATAAAAAATCATGCACTACACAAGCACTAAAATACTCACTTTTAAAAGGTGGAAACAAAGACCAAAAAAGGCGTGGGATACTTGCACCATCTGTTTTAAAGCCTTGTGGTACAACTCCTTTGTAGTTTGGTAAAATAAACTCATAATCTTGTATCACTTCAAATCTATCTTTATCATAAGGTTTTACACAAACCCTTTTTAATTCTGTTTTAGTCATTGTTTTCCTTTTTTTTAAAAATACTTCTTAATTCATCATTTCTTATTTGAGTAAGCTTAACAAGCCTTTCATCCATTCTCATAAGATCTGTTTCTATAGCTTCTAGCTTGTCATTGGTTTTTGAGCAATGTGTTTCTATAAATTTAACCAAACTATCGCTACTTGCTCTGGATACTGCAATTTGTTCCCTAATAAGAGCATTAGTATTTTTGGTTTCACTTATAAGTTCTTTTGTTCTTTCCCCAGCTTCTTTATGTAAAGTTTTATATAAATGCCATGCAATCCCAGCTAAGACAAAAACCATCAATCCTAATAATGCAGATCCACTTAAAGAACCAAGTATAGCACCTTCTTTTATTATATTTTCAGTACTCATTTTTCACTCTCCCATGCAATTAAATTTAATTCTTCTAAAGATGTGGCATTTTTCACTTTATTTCTTAGTTCATCATTTTTAAAAATAATACTTTCAGTATATTTAGCGATACCAACCCCAAATTCTAAAAATTCTTCTTTGTTAAATGTAATGATTTTATTATCTTTATCAATCCAAGCAATATTTTCCAAAGGAGTATTATTGAGATTTGCTAACATTATCTCGCTAACTTTTCCGCTAATATTAATTTTTGCTTCCGTGTCAATTTGAAATATAGTATTTTTAAAAGGCATAAACAAAAGCTTTTCTTCTTTTATAGCTTTTAGTTCTTCTAATTTTAATTCTTTTAACTCTTCTAATGCTTTTTCTTTAATCTCATAAGAAATAATATAAAGATTATTTTCTTCATCATAAGTTTGAATTTGGCGAAGTTCTTCAATTTTTTCATTAAAACTTGGAATTTCTTCTTCTTTAACTTTAGCAAAACCAAGCTCTTTTAAAAGCTTATCATCGCAAGCACTTAAAAAATAAGTATCTTGTGCATCAATTTCACCTTCTTCGTTTTGTATTTTTACATCTTTTAAAAAAATATCATCATATTTTAAACTTTTATTTTTTAAATCATAAAACATATTTATCCTTTCTTAATTCCAGTATAATGTTAAATTTGCTCTTGGGTTTAATCTATCCCCATCACTTAAGTTCCAACCAGCACTTGCATTTGCACTACCGCTTTGCCAAGAACTTAGCATTATTTGTAAGTTGTTTATATTTCCAAAATTGAATTTTTTCTCTACTTTGATTTTTGCATTGGCAGTGTAATATTTACTTAAAGCATGCAATTCTACACTAGAGTTAAAATTGTTCCATGTGATATGCAAAGTATTTGCAGAAGTTTTATTAGACATATTTCCAGTCGTCCAAACTTCTCCTAACATAACCACTTCTTTATTATTAATATTTGATGGCAATACCACTGCTTGTTTATAAATCATGTCTAGCTTTAACATATAATTATAATTTGCAACCGAGCCTCCTAAAGATGGAGGTAAATTTAGTGCTATACCATTATTAGAAAGAAGGAGACAATTCATTTTAAGTCCTTACTAATCTTACATTATTCGAAGCTATGCAAAAATAAGCAAAAGTTTCAGTGCCACTAAATCCACTTTGAGCTATTCTAAAATTAAAAGGGGCATTAAAAGCTACTACATTTTGACAATTATTTATGGTTATTGTTCCGCTTTTTCCTACTCCTCCAAAATTAGCTATTCCTATGCTTGTTCCTGCATTTGCTGTTAAAATAAAATGTTGAGCTTGTCTTAAATCTAGATTTATACTGCCAGTTGTGCCAAGATTTTTAATTCCACCACCATAATCTACATACCATTTTCTAGTTAAGTGATTATCATTTGTTGGATTGGCCCGAGAAGTTAATGCCTGATTAAAAGTATTTGTGCCATTAAATATATTATCTCCATTTAAATTTGCTTTTGTATTTAAAGCGGTATCTACATAGATTTTATTTGTTAAATGGTTATTATTAGTTGGATTTACTTTTACTAAAATAGGATTAGCAAAAGTTTTATTTCCATTTATCTCTTCATCACCATTTAAACTTACTTTTGTATCTATAAGTGCTTCTAAAGTTTTAATAGTTATATCTAATACTTTTTGTGTAATTAGCTTTTTATCTTTTTCATTTTGCTCTAACTCATTGTTTTTGTCCTCTAAGTTTTGATTAGCTTCTTCAAGTTCTTTTTCAATTTCCTCTTTTTTGTTAATTAATTCACCAGCAATCTCTTTTTCAAGCTCAGCAATTTGATTTTCAAGTTCTTCTTTTCTCTCTTCAAGTTCGCTTGTATCAGCAGGTGGTTCTTGACTTAAAGCCTCATCGATTTGATTTTTAATTTCCTTTAATTCCTCATTTTTTTGCTTTAATTCATCATTATTGTTTAAAGCTTCTTCAATTTGCTTTTTTATCTCTTCAAGCTCTTGTTCTTTATCTTTTATACCTTGCTCTATATTTGCAATTTCATCTTTAATTCCATCATCTTTACCATCATCTTTCTCATTAAGCAAAGAAAGAAGATATTCAACATTAGCCTTAACACCACTTATATCATAGATTCTTGCTTGATTGTCAATCTCATCTATGCACTCACCTTTTTTAGTTTCAAGCTCATTAAGTCCTTGTTCTTTTGTTTGGATTATTTCATTAAGGCTTTGCTCTTTTGTTTCATTTATTTTATTGAGTCCGTTTTCTTTTGCGCTCACAAGCTCATTTAAAAAATCTTGCTTATTCTCGTTTAAACTATGCAATTTTTCATTGAAAATAATACTAAACTCATTTTTCTTTGCTTGATAATTCGCATTAAAAATATGATTTAAGTTGTCAATCATAACTTTAGAAGTATCTACAAGAGTAGTAAATTCTTTCTTTTGAGTTTCAAAAACCTCTGTGACTTCATTTCTTTCATCACTTAAACCTTTGAGCATTTCTTCCATTTGTTTTATTGTTTCTTCAGCTAAAACTTTTAATTCTGTTTCATAAATTAACTTATCATTACCTAGTTCTTTTTTAGCAACTTCAGCTAACCTACCTAAATCTTCATTAGCTATCAAAGCTCTTTGATTAAACCTATCATAACTTTGCTCAAAATGTATTTTATACCCTTCACATTTTGCTGTAAGTTCATCAAATTTAACTAAAGCTTCATTTTTTACTTCATTTAATTTTTTTAATATTTCATTTTGTTTATCATTTAAAGAAGAGTAGATACTTTCAGACTGTGATTTTAAATCTCGTTCTAAATTTTCTATTTTACTTTTAAAATCTTTTATAATTTGGGAATAAGATGTTATATCATTTTCAAATTCTTTATATAAAGCTATAACTTCTCTTAAATCTTCTATATTTTTCTTGCTTTCTAAAAGTAGTTCATATGCACTAGCTATTTCTTTATATTTAACTCCAATATCAAATTTAATTTCTTCTAGCTTTTTAACACTATCTATCATTTCTTGATTTAATCTTTGGTTTTCAAAGAATATAGTGTTAATTTTATTTTTTATAATTTCGCTTGCTTCACTTACTACTAATTTTGCTTCATTTGCTAAATCTTTTACTTCTTTTTTAATACTTATTAATTCAGGTTTTATTTCTTTTAATTCATCAACATTTAAATGTAAGCTATCTACAATTTCTAAAGCATGATTAAGTTCACTTAAAATTTCATCTTTAATTTTTGTGTTCAAATCAAAATATTCTTTTACAAAATCTTTATTTTGTTTAATTTCATTAATATAATTATCTAAATTAAATTTTATTTCTTCATATTTCTGTATATCTTTTTTTAAATTCTCAAACTCTTCTGTATTATTTTCTAAAAAATCTTTAATGTTTTGTATTTCTTGTTTATTTAAAGAAAAATCTTCATACGCTTCTTTGATATAATCAAATTTTGCATTTACATTGTTGTATTTTTCACTTATATTTGAATATTTTTTATTAATATCATCATATTTGCTTAAAATATCATCATTTTTATCTACAATATCATTTTTAAATTTTAAACATTCATTTTTTAAAGATTCGCAAGCTTGTTTTAAGCCTACAACTTCATCAAGTCTTGTATTGTCTATTGCTTCTGAAATGCTGTTTATTCTAGCTAAAACTTGATTTATGATTTCAAGTTTTTCTCTACCTGTTTTTAATTCATTTAAGCTTGTTCCCATTTTTAACCTTCATAATAATCACTATCTTTAATTCTCTTTTCACAAAAGAAAAGCAGATCATCCATGGCTAAAAGCCATTTTTTATCATCTAAATAAGCTATAAAATCAGCACTATTTATACTTTGCACATAGTCTTTATAACTCAAAGCTCTATTAAATTTTTTTGTGAAATTAGGGTTACAACCATGTTCTTTCATCATCAAGCTCCTTGCCATCATTAGCTATATACTCATAAATTATCTTGTCACATAATGCCAAAAAGTCTTTTTCTTCGCATCTTGTAATCAAATAACAAACATAATTAATCACAGCAAAACTAAGTGTTTCATCTATCATTAAATGTTCTTTTTCATTGTCAAAATCAGGCTCATCAGGAATAATCAAAAAATGATTATTTCTAACTCGCCTAAAAACTTTTTCGCCTTGCTCTACATTTTTTAAAAGAACGCTAGGAACACATTTTGATAAAATATAATAAAATGCTTCCATAAAATAGGCTTTTAAAACTTCATCATCTTCTATCATTTTGTAAGAATTTTTAACTTTAGCGATAACGAGTTTTTTAGCCATAATACAAAGCATTACACACCTTTTGCTGCTTTTAAAACCGCTTTAGCCTTTGCATTATTTCCGCTAGTTAATCCCACTCCTATAGCAAAAGCATCAGCATTTCTTACTTCTAAAGTGCTTTGTGTATAAAATCTTTTTGCTTTTGCAGTAATATCAGTTGGAACATCTTCAATCATAGTAGGAATATAAAGCCCATGTTTCATATACTCAAAATCCCCAGCAATTAAAACATCACCCAAACCATATTTAGGGCTTAATAATCTATGCATATGGAAATTTACCGTTCCAAAATCTGTTTCAAGGCTCACTACTTGTCCTGCTAGTTTTGTTTCATTGCCTAAAATTCTTGTAGCAAATTTGTTAATAGCTCCTTTTAAGTCAGCTCCTAAAAAGACATCTTTAGGCGTAACTCCGCTATTCCAAATGTTTTGTAAGATTTGATTGAGTTTATCTTCTGTAAGTTCTGTTGCAGTTCCGCTCCAATCTCCTGTTTCATCAAAAGCTAATACATCTCCACGCTTTCCATCAGCAAAGCTATCTTTTCCTTTAGCGATATAATGAAAAAGTCCAGCCATTTCTCCACTTGTTGCTTCTTGTGCTTGAACATAATCTTTGAAAACTGATTTTTTTACATCACTATCTCTGCCTAGACCAAATAAAGCATATTCCATATCCATTTTATGTTCTTTGGTTTTTTTGCCTATTTGATACTCCGTTTCATTGCCACCATATTGATTTGCTTTTAACAAAGCTTTTGATACCATGGCTTCGGTAATGAATATTTGAGTAGCATTTGTAGTTTTTTGAGCTGTGTTTTTTGTTTCACCTACAAATTTACTTAACTCTAAATTTGCATTCTTTTTTGGTTCTTCAAAAGTATCAGTAATCCAACTATGAGTTAAAGGATTTGTAACCTTTGAAGTACCTATTTTATTTAAAATTGGTGTTTCAGTAGCTCCGATTTTAATAATCGTTTCGTATATTGATTGTTTTAACTTAACATTTTCTGTTGCGGGTGCTGTATACCCCATTGAAGGTAAAGCCATTTTTGAATTCTCCTTAGTTTAGTTTTAAGGATTTTTCCAAAAATGACTATTTCAAATATAGTGTGTTTTGAAATGAAATTAAATTTTTAAGTATTTTTTATGTATAATTTTATAGTTTTAAGGATATCTCTTTGAAGACTTTGTAAAAAGTTTGAAAGGAGGTTAAGATGAATGAAGTTATTATAATCTTAATGCTTTTAGTAGTCCTTATCGTAGCGATAAAGAGCTAGATAAGAACTAATCTTTTAATATAGTTAATGATATTTTAAAGAAACCCTGCTTAGTTTGTCCTTAAAACACTAAAAAGTCTTCAAAAAAAGCAGGGTGAAGACTTCAAATATTTATACTTTTATAAAGTTCTAAACATTCTAAGAAATCATTTTGCATTCTTAAAAGTAGTTTATTCTCTTTGTTTTCATCATCTTTTAAATCTTTTAACATTTTTTCTAGCTTTAAGGCATAATTTTTAAAAGTTTTAAAATCAAAGGCATATAAACCATTTTTAGCCAATATACAATTTAATTTATCTTTAAAATTGTTTTTACTTTGTTCTAAATCATACTTTAAAGCTTTAATCTCATTCTCATATTTTTGCTTTTGCTGTGCTAATTGAGATTTGTAACCTAAACTTTGTCTAAAAGCTAACTTATCGTGCTTCTCATATTCAATATTTCTTAGTCTTTTTTCCATTTCATTAAAAGCTTTGATAAACTCGATTTTCCATTTATAAGCTTTTTCGCCTGTAAAACCCATAACAAGCAAAGAAAAAGCATCGCGAGTGATTTTGTAACAAGGTAAAACTCTACCCGTGCTATCAATATATTTACTCGGCTCAAAATTGAGCTTAGTAAAATTATCCTTTGGAAATTCATTTATTTTTCGTATAATATTTTTGTGGTTTTTATTGAATACTTCAGCCACGCTTAAAGAAGTGGTATATACTGCATTATCTACCACTTCCAACTCTACATCCACGCCATTAATTACAGCTAATTTTTCCATTTTTTGTCCTTTTTGTTTTGATTTATAAAAGTTAATTATTTTATAACTTTTATGCAGTGATTATACACTTTTTTATAATATATGTCAAGCATAAAATACATTTTTTTATAATTATTTTTTATTAAAAGTTAAATTTTTATGTATTTTTTGCTATAATAACTAAAAACAACAAGGATATTAAATGGATATAGAAACATTTGAAAAAAAATTAAATGAATTAGAGCTTACAAAAAAAGAATTTGCAAATATGGTCGGAGCTGTTTATAATGGTGTTATCAATTGGAATGCAAAAGGCGAAACACCTAAATGGGTTGATAGTTGGCTCATTAATTATGAAAAAGCAAAAGTTTTAGATGAAATTTCAAAATCTATAAAACCTTTTATAAAATAAAAATAGTGTATTTTAAAGCAAATTATTTATTTTAAAAAAAGTAAGATTATAATATATATAAATATATATAAATAAGTATAAATTAACTATAAAAAAGGTATAATTTAATTAAAATCAGTATAAGCTAAGAATTTTAAGGAGTAAAAATGTCAAACATAAATGCTTTTTTATTTGGCTTTACAAATATGTTTAATGCAGATATCCTTAAAGCTACATCTTTAAAAGATAGAAAAACAATGATAACTGATTTTTATAAAAAATCCGAAGAATTAAGAAAACATAGCAATGAAGAGTATAACGCCAAATTCGAAAAAATCACAAAACAAAAATAAGGAAAACCAAAATGACAAAAACACAAGCTTTTGTAGATGGTTTTGTAGGTAGACCTATAAAAAACGAATGCTTTAATTTATGGGATTTAAATGCTATTATAAGAGAAAAACAAGCAAAATTATATAAAGAGAATATTGAATTTAGAGAGAAACAAATTGAAAAAATCACAAAAACAAAAAACACCTAATACCATTAAACAAGAAAATCAAAATAAAGAAAATCCATCTCAAACTTTCAATACTCAGCTTAATTTTCTTATGGAAAATGAACTTAATGCTATAGGAAAATTGCCTAAAGATTTAGCAGATAGAATTGTGACAATGCTAGAGAAATCTTTAGAGTATAAAAAAGATAACGATAATAAAATACTAGATTTAGAGAATAAAAATATAGAAATTAGAAAAAAAGATATAAAATCTTATCATTTTTGGAATGGTTTTGGAATGGTATCTTTTCTACTTATAACTATTACTAGTATATGTGTTGGATTATATCTTATTCTTAATGGGCATAATGAAGGTGCTTATTTTGCTTTTATATTAGGAGCATTGACACTTTTACCTAAAATAATTGATTCTATAAAAAACAAACCTAAAAATTAATTTACATTTTCTTTATCTTTTCCTATTAATATTAAGAATAGTTTGAAGATTGAAGCAATTGTAATAAAATTAAGGGATAAACCCTTAATTTTTATTTATCTTCTCTCCTTTCTTTTAATTTAATAAGATTTTTTAGCGTATGAGTGCCTATTTTTCCTGCTATTTCCCTGTTATTTTTTTTATCTCTAACCTTATCTATTTTTTGCTTTCTAGCTATAACTTGTTTTATTTTCTCAATTCTTTGCTTTCTAGCTTTTTTATCATTTTGTATTTTCTCATCAAGCCTTTGTTTTACGCTTTTTTTATTCTTTTTCTTTACTTCTTTAGCCTTAATGTTCTCTTTTATATCATCCATTAAGTTTTTTTTAGGCTTAGCTTGGGTAGAATTTTCGTTAGAGAACGACACTTGCTTTGTCTCTGAAGATGCCCTAGATGTCGGTAAGGCTCTCGCATTATTATAATACACTACTTCAGCATTTTTCATTTTATTTTTTATATTATTTTGTTTCTTTGGCGAATTGCTAATTATAGTCAAATGCGTTTCATAGTCTTTGCCTATACTTGTAAAATAAGTCTGATTATCTATATTTTTAATAAAAATAAAATCATCTTTATCTTTTAAGATTGCCTGTGGGCTTTCTAAAGTTTCTTTGATATGTGGTATGTATTTAATTCTATCTTTTTCAATCAGCTTTAGTAAACTTCCTTTTGTAAGTTTTATTTCTCTATCTTTTAAAGCTATCTTTGCTTCTTTTGGTATATTAGGGATATATTCATCATCGATATTTTTAAGATTGAAAGTTTTCATCCATTCATTTCTAACATCTTTATTTATAGTATACTCTTTGCCATTTTTGCCTATAAATCTTAAAGAATTGTCTTTAGGATCAGCTTTATCCATGAAGAAGTTGTCGCCTTTGATAACACCTTCTTTAATTAGTGCATCTTTTAATATTTTATTTTGTTCTTTATCTACTTTAATATAATTATCCAAAGCATCTTTAAAAATTCTACTTTGTTCTTGATCTGCTATTTTTATGTTTTTAAGATTAGATATAACTTCTTTATTGGTTTTAGCAAGTTTTAGAGCATCTAGTATTTGATTTCTTAATGCTTGTTCTTTGGCACTTTTAAAAAAGGGAGCTAAAGCGTGTAATCTAGCAAAAATACCACTTATTAATATTCTATCAAAAACACCCTGTATTGTTGTAGCCATTGAAGAGTTTGTCTTTTTTCCACTACTTGCTAAGGCTGTCATTATCAAACCTCTATTATTGTTATATATCAAAGCGTATGTATTAATAACATCTTTAGCATCTTTTATTTTTTTGCTTGAAAAATTGACATCTTCTAAATCTTTTGCTAAGGATTTAAAATCATACCCCACACCTTCAATCCTATGTTTTTCTAATAAAGCATTCATCGCATGAGTTTCATTAGCTAATCTTTCTTGTTCGTTCATTCCTTTAAAAGCATTTTCTAAATTCTTATCTTCATTTATATTTCTAAGCCCTTTAACCAATCTATCGGTAAGCCCTTCTTTTGTTTCTTGAGGCTTCATCATACCTAAATAACTTTCTTTAAAATTTTCCTTTAAAGCAAAATTTTTATTTGCATTATCTAGGATTTCTTTTGCTAATACTTTGTCACTAGCATTTCTTATCAACGCATCATCTAAAATTTCTTTTACTATTCCATAAGCTTGTTTTGTATTATATGTTTTATTTCCTGTGTTTAATTGCTTATTTATAGCTGTTCTTAATCCAAAAATTTGCTCCGCACTTACTTCTTTTCCTTTTATTTCATCTAAATAGCCTTGTATGTTATTTTTTACATCTTGATCTAAAAAATTATTATTTTTAAAATTTTCAAGCTTTGCTAAATCTTCACTAGTTAATACTATTTTTCCATTATTAAGCTCATCTAATTTACTTATAGCACTGCCATACTCTTGGTTTATTCTATTCTCATAAGCGTGATTATCTTTTTGCCAAGCCTTATAATCAAACTCACCATTTAAACCTGTTTTGTTTTTAAATACTTCATCTTGCCCTTTAATCATATTTAAAAAAGAAATACTAGCATCCTTATCAGCCTTTAAAACATCATCTAAAAAACTTCCTATTTCTGGATAAGCTTGTGCTGCTTTTAATAATACTTCTCTTCTTTGTGTAGTTGGCATTCCTTGTAAACTATTAGAAATATTTTTTAAAATAGCACTTGTTCTTTTAGCGCTATCTTGTATAAATTGTGGATTATTTTTATTAAGTCCTTGCTCGACAATGTTTTTTAATATTTCTATTGTAGGCTTTCCATTTTCTAGGTAAGTTGGATTTTCTTTTGCTATAAGTTCATCTATTTGTTTTTTATTCTCTACATTTTTTGTAAGATTATTAAAAATTGTTTCTGCATTTTGCAAACCACCATCTGTAAATTTTCCTACCATAGGTATATCTATCTTGCTTATTTTATCTATAAATCTATTGCCTAAATTACCACCTTTTACTGCCATGCCATCTATCATATCTTTACCGGCTTGTGCTCCTGTTTTTGCCATATTATAGGTATTTTTTAAAGCTCTTGCTCCTTTAGCAACTCCTGTAAAAGCTGCGTCTCCTATCAAAGAAAGTCCAGCATTTTCACCCATAAGCATAAGAGCTTCTTTTAAATTCATATCTTGATTTGTATCTTTTGTATTTCCGTAGTAATCATATCCTGCCCCTAAAGATGCACCTAATGCACCCCCTGCAACCATACCAACTCCGCCACCTAGCATTGTGCCGCCAATGGCACCTGCTGTTCCTAAAGCCATACTAGCACCATTATCTCTTAATCCACGATATAAATCACCCATTGTGCTACCTTGTACTTTTAAATAATTTCCGTTATTATCTTGCACCCAATAAGATCCATCATCATCTTGCAATAATCTTCCACGCCCTGATTTTTGCAACTCATCGCCTAAATCTCTCATAAACTGATTACTTTTTCTTACTACTTCATTATCATCAGCAAAAATAGGTTTAGAGGCATTAAATTTAGATTGCTTATCTAAAATATAATTACTTAAATCATCAGCATTCATGGATGGATTTTTATTATAATCATATAAATCCCTTTTATATTCACTAATATTTCCCATAGGATTTGTTAAATTTTGGTCTTTGAAATTATATTTTTCATATTCTTTAGCATATTTATCTTTATTTTTATAAAAATCATTTATTACTTCATTTTTTAAATTTGATAAATATTCACTTGTATTTTGATTTTCACTTTGACTTGCTCCATCTTGTAAAAATGAAATAATGTTATTTTCTTGTGGTTTTTCTAATAAAAATTCTCTTATATTCATTGTATTAATCCTTGTTTTTTTAATTCTTCTACGCTAACTTGCATTTTTCTACCTGCTTGATTAACTAATATTACATTACCATTAGCATCAGGCTCTGATATTTGAGCATTAATTCCATTAAAACTAACGCTATGTAATTTTGGTGCATTTTGATTTTGCACTTCTAATATATTTTTGACTAAATCATTTTGTATATTTTGATTAGTTGTTGAATTATCTATAATTACTGCATTTTTACTAGGTTTTGAGTATTTTTCATCCCAATAAAAAGCTTTTACCTTTGGAGCATAATTGTTATAAAAATCCATATTATTTTTATAATCTTCTATAGCACTTTGTTTTTCTATATTTGTTTTGGCATTTCCTAGTCTTTCTGCTAATTCCATTTTAAAAGAGTTTGGAGCTTCTGCTAACCATTCTCCTGCTAATGCTTGAGCTACCCTTTGATTATTTGCTTCCATAGTATAACCATTAATAGGGAAATTGGCTTGTATATTCTCTAAATTCCATTTAGCATTTTTACCACCCCTTAATAAATCACTTTGCATTCTTTTTAAGAATAAATCACTTGCATCATTTAAATCCGTACTTTGACTTCCCCATCCACCAAAACCACGCTCTATAGCTCCATTCCAAAAACCATGGGTTGTATCATATGTTTTACCTTGATTATTTGCTAAATCTAAAAACTGAGCGTCTGCTTTATATCTTGTATTGTTTTGTAAATTTGCATTGTTTTGACTATTGAAACCTTGACTATTACTAAAAACTCCATTTAATAAATCTTGCTCTTTTTGTTTTGCATTTATCTCATTTTGTAATTTTTGGAGTTCTAATAATCCTTTTTGATAATTTAAATCCTTGTAAGCCTTATTAGCATTTATTGCTTGCTGTCTTAAAGCATTTTGCATGGTATATTGTCTAGCTCTTTGATTATAATTCATTTGCCATTGCTGATCTGCTATATTTGCTCTTTCTTTTTGATAATCAAAGTTTCTCTCATTTTGCAAAAGCTGATTATTTTGCATAGCCTGATTAAATTCCATTTGTTGTTTTCTTAAATCTTGCTCTTGCTGAAACTCATTAGCTTTAACTTTATCATCAAAACTTTTGCTCATGATGTCATATAAGACACCACCGACTTTTCCTGCGTTTTGTATAACGCCTGTATCGGGGTTAAATACTACTCTTTGTGGGTTATAAAATGCCATTTTGTTTCCTTTATTCTTTCTTTTAAAATAAAGGATTTAAGGAAGTTTGTGTATAATTTTAAAAGGTGTGGTGCCAAGGGTCGCCACCCTTAGCACTAAATTACCACCTAAAAAGGCGGTGAAATAAGATGCTACAAATCTTAATAGTTATTATACTACTTTGTATTATTGTTGTCAATGCAAATTAACAATCAATAAACAAAGCCCCTTATACAAGGGGTTAAGATTTACCCTTTAAAATAAACTCCTTAAATCCAAATTTATTTAATTACTCCAAACATTTTGAAGTTTATTTTCCATATTCTTTCTTCTATTTAATTCTTCATTAGCTAGATACTTATTGAAGTTATAAGCATCTTTTTGTAGCTCATAATTCTTTTGTGCCATCTTTTGCTGATTATAAGCACCATATAAAGCACCAGCACCGCCTAAAACATTTCCTAATCTATCAAAATTAGTTACTTTATTTGTATCGCTACTTTTAAATAACCAATCTCCAAAATTACTAAAAGAATTTTTTAATCCATTTAAAAAACCACTACTACTACTTGCTAAATTTGGAGTAAAATTGCTTGTTTTCATCAAAGTATCTGCAAAGCTAGATCCTAATCCCGTACCACCTTTTAAAGCTGTTATAAAATCCATGATTTCTCCTTTATACCAAACTTAATAATTCTTTACCGAGATCTATCTCGCTAACTTCGCCTTTTTTTAACTTATCGTTAAAATCACTAGTTCTTACATTATTATTTGCACTTGATAAATCTTCAGCTTTTTTAGCATTATTTGATTTTCCGACCAAATTAAGTAAGGTTTTCCAGCTGTCAATATTCCCTTCGCCTAAACCGCTTAATTTTGTTGCAAGTTCTGCCATAGCCTTTAAATCCGCATCAGGATAGGCTTTTCTTAACTCGCTTTCTACTTGTGCGTATTTAGCGATTAGTGCATCTTGCTCTTCTTTGTCTTTTTGCTTTTTATCAAGCTCTTCAAGCCTTTTTAATTTCTCATCAAGTCCATCAAGTCCTAATTCTTTTAAATACTGCTCTCTTTGTAATTCTTGTTCGCTTGGCTCTTTTTTTGGATTTTTTAAAGCTTCAAGCTCACTCATTAAAGCATTTAATTTGTTGTCATTTTCACTTTTATAAGCTTCAAACATCGCCTTATAATCAGGCTCGTTCTCATTAGCAACCTGCATAGGTTCATTATCTTCTACTTGCGTAGGTTCATCGCCATTAGCAACATCTCCTTTATCGTCATCTGTTATGACATTTATTAAATCTTTTAAAGCATCATTTTCCATCTTCTTCATCCTTTATTTTATTGATTATTACATCTAAAAAAGCCATAGTATCTAAAGCTTTTAACCTTAACTCTTTCTCATCGTTATTTTTTGCCATATAAAAACATTCGCTATATTTTGCTTTGATAAAATCTATTAGTTTCTTTCCTCCTTTAGTTTTAGATATATCACTTTTAATTTCAATATTAAGCATTAGTTTCTCCTTGCATTTGTGGATTAATCTCTTCATTATTTTCAAAAGCAAATAAACTATTTACATTCTTTACACCTAAAATTGGTAATAATTCTTTAGTAAGTTCTTTGCTAGCATTTATAATCCCATAAGCAGAATTTGCATCGCCTATGCTCATATACATTTGATATAATTGTGAAAAAACTTGCATACTAGCTTGAATTCCTGCACGTCTAATTTCTTTATTCATGGCACCTGTGCCGGTTTGAATTTTAAATCTAAAACTAGGTATATCCTCTCTTTGAAAACCATTAAAAAAACTATCTTCTCCATACTTAAAAACAAGCATTGCAAATCTATCAAATAAAGGCTCTATAAAAGTTTCGTTATACTGTCTTATATAGTCAGCACTTCTTCTTCCGCCTTCTTGTGCTTTTATGCTTATTTCTGTTGCTGTTTCATTATTTGCTGTTTGCGCGCCATTATTTTGTGGACTAATTCCTGTTACCTCTGTTAGCTCACTTTCTAATAATTGCAAATTTATTCCAGAACTATTTATATTTGGAGGAGGCAGTATTTGAATTCCTTTGGGGTCATCTGTATATATAGGCTTTCCTAGGGTTTCTATATCTTCTCTGCTTATTCCCATTGATTTTGGTACTATTATTTTTGGCATAATATGAGATCTTACAGCATCGATTAAAAGATTTCTTGTGATGTTAATTTCATCTTGCAAAGGCATAGCAGAAGCCATTATAGGCTCTCCATAAGCACTTATATAATCTTCGTTATCTATCTTTTTAAGTTGTGGTAGCATTGAACCCCATACAAAAGGTTGACCATCTTGCAAAGCAACTTCATTTCTAAGTAAATTATTTTCAAATAAGGTAGAAACCACCCACTCATCATCGTTTTTTCTTTCATAAATATCATAAAGCTTCACTTTTTTATATTCATCATCTTCATCAAAAAGCTTTTCAATTTCAATTTTTTTATAAAAACCTAGCTTTTGTCTTTCATGGATTTGATTATAAGTTAGATAAATTTCATTGACTATATAGCCTACATCTTCACTATTTAATGCATTTGGATCAAAGAATATACTATCAATATCTACTCTTTCAATGCGTGGCATTCCTTTATGCCAAGTAAGCTTAGCGATACTTGTTCCCACAAGTAAAACATCTAAGAAAAGTGGTTGAAAAATCTTAAACATATTGATTTTACCGCTATAAAAATCTATGGCATTTTGCCAAAGCTCTATAATCGCATCATCGCTATTAATGTAAGTTTCAATATCTGCCATTCTTTCGCTATTAAAATAAACTTCGTTTAGGCTAGTGATTAGGTATTTTACCTTAGAGTTTATTTTTGGTATGTAGATACTTGATTTATTTCTTTTTCTCAATTTTTGCATTACCTTATTTTCAAGCAAATAAGCATCTTGCAACTCTTTAAAGTGTGGTTTGTAATTTTCATATCCACTTTTACTTTCGCTAATGAGTTGTGTTAAAAACGACACTCTCTCATCATTAGTTCTTTTTGTTTTCATTCATAATTCTCCATATTGTTGTTTTGCTTAAATTTGTTATTTTTAAAATATCTTTTTCATTCACTCCTTTTTCAAATAAAAACTCCGCAAATTCTCTTTTAAATTTCTTTTTAGAAATATTATTAAATCCTGATACAAGTTCTAAAAATTCATTTGCAAGACTTGACTTTATAGCCTCATCGCTTAAATTTGAAAGCTTTTTTATTTTGTTTACATCAATTGCATCATAGATCATTAAAAACTCACCAGCCATCATAACTCCAATCTTCATTAGTATTGTTTCTGCTGTATAGTTTTTCAAAAAAAGTTAATGCCACCGCATCGCTAACATCAGGACTTTTTCCATAGTTCTTTTTTAATTGTTCTTTTGAAACTATCTTTAAAAGCCCCTTGTCGCTATATTCATATTCAATCATTCTCATATCTTTTTTTAATTCTTCATCTTTAACAAGCTCCATGTGTTTTAAGTTTTTAGCAAATGTAAAATACATTTGCGCTCTTTTATTTAAGTATTCATTACTGGTTGCAGAATTTGCAGAATTTGCCTCAAATACAGGCAAACCATAATTTAACAAGACATCATATACGCCAACGCCAAGACCACAGGTATCTATAAAAATACCTTTTGGTTTATCTTCGCTTTGATTGTATTCGGCTAGTATTTTGTTTGCTAATTCTATAGTTCCAAGTTGTGAGTATTTTTTAATCTCATAAATTACAAAACCTTTTCTTTTTGCTAAAGCACTCTTATCATCTCCATATCTTGCTACATCAAGCCCCCAAATATTCTCGCCTTGCATTTTTTCAATACTAAAAGAGTTCTTGCTCATCGCATTTTCAATTTCACTTAGAGAAAATAATTCAGCACTCGAGCTATCTATAAACTCGCCATAAATTTCTTGCTTGACAACTTCACTACCTTCTCCGCCTACTTCTTCAATTAATTCTTTAATTTGCTCTTCTTTTAAAAATGGATTATCATAACTTGAGAATTGAAAATGTTTCCAATTTTTATCGCTGAGTTCTTTTCTGCAAAGTTCATAAAATAGATTTTTTCCTTTAGGAACTCCACCGATAATCGCTCTTGATTTAGGGTTATCAAGCAACATAGGTCTTATAGCGTTATACCAAAGATACTCTCCTTTACTACCTTTTAAAATAATTCCTGCTTCGTTTAAGATAACAAGGTCATATCCAAAACCTTCGATATTTTCACTTCTTTTAGCACTTCTCATATGAAGCACTGCTCCATTAATAATTAGTTTCTTGTCTTGCACACTCCATGAGTAAAAATCTTTTGGCAAGTTTTTTAACTCAGGTGTAAAATATAACTCGTAATAATTTTGTAAATTTGCTTGTATGGTATCCACCCATAAAACATTTTGTCCTAAAAGCAAGTTTTCGATAACAAACTTAGCACTTCCCCTTGTAAAACCAAGTCTTCTGCCCTTTGCTACAGTTATAAAGCGTGGATTTTTATCATCAAAAACTTTAAGTTGTGCCGGAGTGTAAGAAAAATCGATTTTTAATTTCATTTGATTTCACTTCTTATAATTTCAATTTTTTGAACGTTATCGCTGACAACTTCTTGTTTATCCACATATCCATGTTGATTTTTTAGCAAGAACATACTAACGCTAGGAGTATAAGTGCCGATTAAGGAATGGTTTAAAATATCCATTTCACATTTTTGCTTAGCTTGAGATACAATTTCTCCAAAATCCTTATCCTTCTCCCACTCGCCTAAAGTTTGTATTGTAATTCCTAAATACACAGCTAATCCCACTTTTGTTTTAGGTGCAAAAATAATACTCTCCTTAGTTTCTTTTAAGACAACTCTTTCATTAAAATAACTCTCTATTTTTGAAACAAGCTCTTCTTTTGTCATACTTTTGCCATTTGTCATCATTCTAGCCATCAAGCCACCCCTTCTTTAAAATTAAATTCTTTGATTTCTAAGTCTAAAAAAGATTTTTTAAAACTAATAATCTCATAATCGCCTTTTAAAACATTCTTATCGTTTTCAAATAACGCATCTAACACGCATTTTACGATATTGTCCCCATCGCCATGCCTTTTGCTGTTAAATCCTATTTTTAAAGAAAACTCATATTTCTTTTGCTTATCAAAGGCTTGAAAACAGCTAATATTATTTTGTCTTCTAAACTCCATTTGCAAGAGTTTTTTAAAATCTAAATATTTAAGATAATCTTTACATGCAAATTTAGATCTTTGCGTGGTTCTTTTATAAGGAACTGGGTTGCTTTTTAAATCAATTTTTAAAATATACTTTTCCATTTCAGACTTTCTTAAATTTAGCTTATATTTTTAAAAGCCATTTTGACTTTTACTTTCTTTTGAAATTCTTCTTGATTCTCCTTAAAAAATTTTTTCTGCACCTTCTTAAAGTTATTATATTCTTCTTCATGGCTTAAAGATGTATATCCTTTTATCTTATAAGAAGTATTTATATATATCTTTTCCTATGCGCTCTTGATTTTTAAATATAAAATCTATTAAAGCGTGTTTAAATTCGTTATTTTTTAGCATTTCTCCATCTTCGTAGGTTAATTCTCCAAAATTATTTAGACAAACCAACATATTAATTGATTTTGCTAATCGTTTAAAAAGGTTGCCCTGTCCATCATAACAAACATATGAGTATTTAAAATCACTTTCAAGCAATCTAAAAAATGGACTATTTTTATATTTATTTTTTAACCATTCTAAAAAAATTCTTTGTCTTCAAAACGCTTTTTAAACTCGATTTCAGCTCTTTTGCAAACTCTTCTTAATTTCTCATAGGTTGTCCCTACGATATTCTCTCTTTCTAAAGTTTCAAAATAAAAATCTAAGAAAGCATGAATATCCTTAACGCTTTTGAGATATCTACCTACAATATCAGTTGCCTGAGCCTTATTAATTTCCAATAAGTCCATTAAAATTTGTATTTTTTCTTGCATTTTTTACTCCTTAAAAGCATCCTAAGAGCTTGTTTTTGTTCTCATCTTTCATTCCGTAATACTCCATCAAGCTATCAACCACACTAGGATTGGCTTCTTTTTTTCTGTTAAAACGCTGATTTTTTCTTGTTTCATTTTCTTTAGCGTATTTAAGCCATGTATAAAGACTTCCTGCCACACTTGACATTCTTTTTCCATTTCTTTTCCATTCCCTAGCATCCCAATAGCCTATAAAATCATTAGCCAACTCTTCACCAAAGTTTGTGCCATTTTTCTCATTAAAAGCTATTATTTGTCTCATGAGTTCATTTGCATTTGGGACTTTAAACTCTTTTTTTGCCATTTTCTCTAACTCCTTTTTGCTAAAATCAATAAAGCTCGTCACAAAAGAGGCGTTTTGATTAGAAACGCGTTCTTTCTTTTCTTGATTATTTTTTAAATTTTCTAAATTCTCTTTTTTTATAAATTTATTATTATTAATATTTATATTATTTATAAATTTATTATCGTGTGCGTGCGTGCGTGTTTCTATATAATGCAAATTCTCTTTTTTTTCGTTTTCAGTAGTTAATTTTCTGTCGATTGATGAAGTGTTATTTTTAAGAGTTTTGCTTAGCTTTTCATCACTGTTTTTAAGCAAAGATAAAGATTTGTTAAAATGCTTTTTAACTTGATAATTTTCATCTTTTAAAATCCATTCATAAAAATTTAAAGATCCATTTCTAACCTTTTTAATTTCTAAAAGTCTGAGTTCAATTAATTCTTTTTTAGCAATTCTTAGTCTATTTAAACTAATTCTTTGATTATTTTTAACTTTTATAAACTCTCTTAGATAGATCTCACTTACAATCGTTTTTTCACTAAGCTTTGCTAATTGAATATACAATGCTAAAGCATCAACACTAAGACCACCATAAGCTATAGTGTTTGATAATTTCAAATAGCCTTTTCTCTCTCTTAGGCTTTTACGCCCCAAAGCTACATCAAAACTTGCTATAAAATTTGGTATCACTAACGCTCCTTTATGTTATAATTTAAATTAAAAAGGCTTTTTATGATTGAAATGTTTTTTAATTTTCTTGAAAACAAAGAGAATGTAATTCCATTATTATTTGGATTCGTTTGCGGAATTCTTGTAGGTTTTACAATTTGTAATTTTATAAAATATTCTATTTTTAAAACAAAATGTGATGCTATAAATTTTCTAGAAACACCCATTACAATGCACTTGAGAAATGGTAAGCATTTTAAAACTTCTTGCCATTTTTTACAAGGGAATAAATGTTCTAAATTAAAATCATACTGCATATATCACCGACCTAAAAAAAGATTTTCCAAATTAAAAAATAAACTAAAAAACCTATTGAAAATCCCACTATAAAAGCCATTTTTTAACCTTTAATCCGTTTTAAAAAGTCCTTTGCTATAATTTTTTTGCACCAAATCAAGAAAGGACTTATCAAAATGGATGACAAAGATTTAAACTTGTTAAAAAACATCCCTTATCTTATGGAAAAAATCGAAGAGTTAGAAAACAGGATAAAACAGCTAGAACAAGCTGCACAACCTAAACCATACTCTACCCAAACTCCAAATTACTTAGGAGAAATCTAAGTCTTAATAAGACTTAGATTTTTATCATTCTCAAGCAAAGCACCAGCAAGCTCCATTTTATACATAGTTCCCATATATGCAAAGAGTAAATCTTCTACTTTTTCATATTTTCTTTTTTTCATAAGCTTAAGCATTATCTCATAGGTTTCATCGCTAATATCAATTTCAATCCTAACCCTTTTCATTGTCTTTTTCATTCTCTATCCTTTCTTTTTCTCCCAAAAATTTAAGCAATTTATTCCTATTATTTTTACCCCAAATATTAGGTGGTATTTGATGTTTTTCCCAAAGTTCTCCGGCTACTTGAACTTTAATTCCTATTCTAGAGCTTAAAATACTTCCAACGCCATCTTTACTATAATAATCAAGTAGTATTTTTTTAATTTTTTTCTATTCATATTCTTACAATTCCTAAAAATATTTTTAAAAATGTAGCATAACTACTATAAAATTAAGTTTAAAAAATATGTAAATATACTACATATATTTTTTTAAATAGTCGATGTATAATTACTACAATTAATAAGGTGGATAAAAAATGGAAAAAAATAAAACATTTTATAAGCTTGATAAAGAATATTTATCACAAATTTTAAAAGAAAAAAAAATAAGCAGAGCAAAATTTGCACAGATGCTTTCAGAAAATGGATATGAAATCACTTTAGATGGAATAACTTATTGGTATAGAAGTGAAAACAATCAACCTGAGGATTACAAAAATATTATAACTATGGCAAAAGTTTTAGAAGTGCCAGTTAGTAAACTTGCTCCAGTAAATGATAATATAAAATCTTTTTTACAAGATGATAATCAAATAAATTTCAGATATTTCCCAGATATTTATGCAAGTGCAGGACTTGGAACCTCATCTCAAAGTGAAGAAGTTAAAATAGTTTCCGTTGATGAAAATTTTCTAAAAGAAATTTTAGATATACCTATAAAGAAGAGTTATGATATTATAAAAATTAATGGCGATAGTATGGAACCTATTTTATCTAATGGAGATTTTATTATTATAGATAGAAGTAAAAATTCACTTGAGACTATTTCAAATGCAGATATTGTTATTTTTAGAAAAAATGATGATTTATTTTGTAAAAAAATTAAAAAAGAACCTTTTGAAGATTATATTTTTTTAGTTTCTGAAAATAAAAAATACGAGGATAAAAAAGTAGATAATAGCGAATTTGAACAATGCGAGATCTTAGGTGCTGTAGTATCAAAAATGGCTGTTGAAACCTTTAAAAATTTTATAGAAGTGGTGGGATGAATTTTAAGCAATGGTTTTATTTTTATTTAAAGTTTTTATTTAACAAAGTGCAGTATAATATAAAATATTTTAGGTTTGTTTAATTATAGAGAAAGAAAACTTATGACAAAAATACAATCATTTTGGAATGGTTTTTACGGTAAGCAAATTAAGATGAAATTATCAAATTATGGAAAATTTCTAATAAGCTTAAAGATGCACAAGCCACAGAAAGAAAAGTTATTTCAGAAAAAAGATAAAAAGAATTTAGTTGTTTTAGCAAATAAATTAGTATCATAAAGATTATATTAATTTCCAAAAAAGGATATATAATGAGGAAAATGGATGCAGCATCGGAAAAAAGATTAATTGAAGCCGTATCTTATCTTAAAAAGATAAGTAAAGACGCATTAATGGCAAGGCTTTATCAAAAAATATTATTTTTATTAGAGTTGAAATATTATCAACAACATTCAAGACCGTTTATCGGTATAAATTTTAAAAGTTATAAATTTGGACCTTTTAGTCTTGATGTAGCAAAAGCTTTAGATGACCCTAAACCAAATTCAGAATGCTCAAACGAAGTTAAAGAAAAAATAGATGAAATATTAAAAGAATATAATCTTAATAGATTTGACCAAAAAACAATGGGAAAATCATTTAAAAAAATGATTGATTATATTCACTCTTTAGTGTTTTATAATCTAACTCCATTCGATTGTGATTTTAACTTTGATAATTATTCTTTTGAAGATTTATTTGAGAGAATTAACTCAAAGCTAGATGGTAAAAAATTAGAAGATGAGAAGTATAAATTTGCTTTAATTAACCAAAAAGCTAAGGAATACGAATGCCTATTCCAAATTTAGCTATTAATATAATAAGATTTTTAGTATCAACCTATAAATTAAAAAACGAAACATATGCTTATAGTGAATTTGGAAAATATATTAGAGTAACATTTTCAAAATTAAATGAAAAAAGTGATGTAAAAGAAATTTTAGATTTAATACGCAATTTCGATGAAAAGAAATTAGTGGAATTTTATGATTTATTAGTTTGCGCAACAAAAAATTTTAAAGATTTCTTAGTAGAATTTAAAGCCAAATTATTTTGTTTTATATGTGAAGAAATGAGAATTGAAATAAAATCCCTTATAAATAAATGAAAAACTCATAATCTTATCATTATTAGCTATTTTAGCTTTTGCTGATTATAATCAATACAAACCAAGTGAAACTACTTGCAAGTTGGCAAGAGTATAAAAAGTTATAAAACTGATTGTGGTAAATTTTAGTCTTTATTTTACTTATACTATCAATACCCCATCAGCCTTTTATATCCATCGCAACCAAGTTGATAACCACCATCACAAGCTAAACCATAATATTTTTTTGCTTGTTTAAAATTTATCCTTACGCCTTTGCCATTCTCATAAAGTCCGCCAACAACTCCACAACTCACGCTATCTTTATATTTATCACATAAAAGTTTTAAATTTAAAAAAGCTCGTTTTATAGTATCTGGTTTTATTAAAAGTGCAGTATTTTTTTACAGGCACAAGGCATATCTATTTTATCAGATTGTAATTTATCATTATGATACAAAGGACATGCATAAGCCCGATTAATTTCAAAATCACTCATCTTTTTTAGTAATTTTAGCCCCTCTATAGTTTTTGTATCATTGGTTTTACTCAAAACAAAATCTATCAATTCTGACGCTTTTTTCCAACTATCTAAAGCTATCAATCGATTAATTTCTTTATACTTTTTATCTTTGTCTATATCAAGAGTTAAACCAACATAAGTCATTATTGTAATCAAATTAAATATATTGCTCTCAATTTTAAAATTTTCATCTATAGCAAAATTATTATAAATATACAAACAAGCTTCTTTATTCTTTTTATCATAGCAATCACTAAAAGATTTTTTGTATAGTTTTTCTTCTGGAAGGTTAAAATTTTTGTTTTTATAACCAACGGCGTGTTTTTCTATATATGCAGACATTTCAATATCTCTTCGCTCACATACATCAACCCCAAAGGCGTAAATATATATAAATAAAGCTAGTATTATTCTCAAATTTTAATCCTTCCAATTTTCTAAAAATATTTTTAAATATTTTTAGATTTTTCATCTTCCCATTAAAAAATTATACCAAAAAAATATTTTTAAAAAATGTAGGAATACTACTATTATTTAAGCATAGTTTAAGTGTAGTAATACTACAATTATTTCAACAAAACAAAAAGGATAAAAAAATGCTAGAGGTTAAATTAGATTTAAGACCTGATATTAAAAAAATGCTAGAAATAGCCTTTGAAAGAAATTATTCAAAAAGTTACACTTCTTTGGAAGAGTTTTTAGCTAATGTTCTTCATAATGCAGTTAAAAACTTAATCACCAAAGAAGCGTTTGAAAACAAAGGATTTGTTATTTCTCTCAAAGATTAGGAGTTTCGTTTAAAACTTGAAAATCTTTGTCATCTAGTCTTTTTTCAAGGGTTGCGACTTTACTTTCTAGCTCGCTAACTCTTAAAAGAAGATTATTAAGTTGAGCTTTTAAGCTTTGTATTTCGTCCATTACATCACCTTCCTAGAGTGAAAGTGATTATAACTAAAAAAGGATAAAAAATGAGTTTTACAGATTTTTATTTTGATAGAGAAGAAAAAAGAATTTCTAGCCAAACAAAAGAATTAATTACAAATGAGTTTGAAAGCAAAGAGAATTTAGAAAATATATTTGCAAACTTGCAAGATTTTAAAAACTCTTTGGAAATAAGCTTAGAAGATGATGAAGAAATAGCAATATCTTTACAAGCTTATGGAGATGAATTTATAAAAAATGCTTATGAGCTTTTAGAGAGAGTTAGAAAATTCGAAAAACAATGTAAAAAGCTTTTTTAAAAGTTTAACAAGTCCTTTAAAAAGGGCTTTCTTAAGCTTTTGACCGCTTGAAAATTAAGCTTAATTGCTAATGTTCTTTTCTTTGCTTTACTCTTACCCACGAAGTGGGACGGGGGCTTTAGCAAAGCGGTTTTAAACGAATTTATTTCGGATAAAACAATAGCAATAACATAGCGGAAGGGTTAGCAAGTTATCCATAAACTTGGCTCGTTATTATTGTTTATAGTGCTATTTTTAAGGTTTTCTTGCACTTTAAAAACGACAGAAAATCAAGAGTTTAAGAAAAAGAAAGTATAATTATAAAGTTTAAGTTGCTAACTTGTCTCGGTGTTGAGAAAGGAGGCTAGAATGATTGAAAAATTAATAACTATTTTAATTCTAATTTTACAATTAGTTTTAGAGCTATTAAGACTTTACAATTAAATAGCCACACTTTTATAAAACACAGACAAATTTTAACCAAATCCGCTTAGCATAAACTTAAACGATTATACAATGCCGAGACTTGCGGATTTACTCGGCTTTATCAAAAATAAAAATAAATTTGATAAAATAACATTGTTTAAGTGGCTAATTTCTCTTGGTGGGGAAGGAGCTGTTTTTGATGATAGAGAAGTTTTTAAAAATTGCTTTTTTATTGTTAGAAATAGTAAAAAAGTTGATTGAAATAATCAATCAACTAAACTAAAAAACCACTAAAATTATAGAATAGCCTTGCTTAGCCTATACTTAAACAATACTCACGCCAAGAGAGCAAGGCTCTTGGCTTTTCTTAAGCTCCTTTAATGCTTAAATGGGGCAACTTTACTACTTGAGAATTCGCCTTTTTGTTTTATTTCTACTATTTTAAAGAACTCAGTTGTCCTTTTTAAGCATTAATCTAAAAGGAGAAAAAATGAAAGCTTATCACACAAAAGAACAAGTCATTATAAAACTAAGTAAAGATGAATATAGAAAAGAAATGAAGCTAAATAAGTCTTTAAAAGATGAAAATAAATCTTTAAAAACTGAAATTTCTAATCTTGAAAATGAAAAAATAGAACTTTTAAAAGAGTTAAAAGATCAAATAGAAGCAAATATGAAAAATATAAAAGAAATTAGCTCTTTGCAAAATAAAATTTATGAGCTTCTTTATATAAAAGAAAGGTCGAAACTATGTTCCTAAATAGTAAAAAAAATGAAAAAATAAGATATTTAGAAAAAGAAATTCAAAGGCTAAAAGGTGTAATAGCATTAAAAGATACTGCTATAAATGAAATTTCATTGAAGTTAGAAGAAGAAATTGAAATCAATGTAAAACTTAGTAATTTTCGTATAAAAATACTTGATGCTTTAGGGCTTATAGGCGTTTTTAAAAATGATGATAAAGCTATTAAAGAAGTAAAAAGATTAAAGGAGAAAGAATTATGAAAAAACAAACAAAACCGCTAAGTATAAGAATTCCATTAGAATTAAAAGAAGAGTTGCAAAAAATAGCAGATAAAGAATACCGCCCTTTAGCAACTCAAATAGTTAAAATTTTAAGCGATTATGTTAAAATAACCAGTAAAAAGGAGTAGCATGGCAGAAGAGAAAGAAAACATTGTTAAAAGAGTTTGTAAAGAGTTAAATATCACACAAAAGGAGTTAAGCGAGATTTTGGGGGTGCATCTTACTACTATTCAAAAATGGGTAGCTAATGATAATGATTTGCCTTTACAAGCTAAAAAATCTTTAAATTTGGTATTAGAAAATCATCGTTTAAAAACAAGACTTAAAATGCTTGATGAGTTTGTAAGATTATTTAAAGAGCTTCAAAAATAAGCATTTAAAGGTGTAAAGAAATTCTTTATACCTTTAAAATACAGAAAATTTATATATTTATTTTTAAAAAATATATATATTTTCTATAAAATATATTGACTTTTATATAATATTTATGTATAATTACTCTAAGAATACAGAATAATTCTGTAATGTTCTTTTAAAGTAAGAGTGTTTTAAGTTAGTTTTGTTAAAATTTGACTATGTTAGAGTTACTTAAGAACATAGGACTTGGCTTATTTGTCAATGGTAATTATGCTTTACTTAGTGGCAACATCACACTAAATAACACTTATATAGTGTTTGGCAGTGTGGCACTTATGGCACTTAGTATTTATGCAGATAGAAAGGAGAAAAAATGAGCGGCGAATATATAATCAGTGGATTTTTAACAATTTGCCTTATTATTGCTTCTTATGAGGCTTACAAAGCTTATAAAAAGGTAAAAAAACAACACTAAACTTATAAAACACTCTTGCTTTTAAATTAAAAAGCAGGAGTAATTATGCAAACTTTAACCCCAAAAACAATTTTTTTAAATACAGAAGTTGCAATATCTTATGAAACTTCAAAACAAAACATAAATAGCACTAAAAACTATCACGCTGATGAGCTCATAGAAAATATACACTATTTCTATGATTATGAGCAAACCAAAGGCGGAAGACAAAGAGTAATCAAATGGACCTTAGAAGGTGTTTATATGCTAGGCTTTTTTATAAAAAGTCCTAAGGCTAAAGAATACCGCAAAAAAGTAGCTAAGCTTTTAAGAGAGCAAACACAGGCTAGATTTAAAACCCTAAGCGATGAAAATCTAAGGCTTAATTCTTTAAATCATCATCAAAAAATAGGTTATAAATCTCAATTAAAACAACAAAAGGAACATTATGAAAACAAAATCAAAGCCCTAAAATACGACTTAGAACATAAAAAGTAGCTAAGCTTTAAAAGAAAACTTAGTGAAAAAGAACTACTTGAACTTAGAAAAATCTTAGCCAAGGATTATGATATGGTTTGCATAAAAGAATGGGAAATGAGTTTATTTGCCGAAAAAATAGGAAAAGATACTGTTTTTGAAGCTGTTTTAAATAAATTAGAAAAAGAGCTTAAGTATTGGCAAAATTATGAAAAATGCGAAGAAAAATGGAAAAAGATATTAAGGAGATGAAAAATGAGTAATGAAGTTGTATTAAAAGAAGAAAATAAATTAGAAATAAATTTTAATCCTTATGAGTTGGCTTTGGTAAAAGGTGATTTATCAAAACTTAGTGATGTAGAACGAGCGAGTTATGTTAAAAATCTTTGTGAAAGTTTAGGCTTAAACATGCTTACAAAGCCTTTTGAATACATAGTATTAAATGGCAAACTTACTTTATATGCAAATAAATCAGCAACAGATCAGCTAAGACAAATAAGAAAAGTAAGTATTACAAAAGCAGAAGTGGCACAAGTTGGCGATATTTATATGGTTACAGCCTACGCAGCAACACCAGATGGAAGAACTGATTGCGATACAGGTGCTTTAAATATTAAAAATTTAGGTGGCGATAATTTAGCAAACGCAATAATGAAAGCTATCACAAAAGCAAAAAGGCGTGTAACCTTAAGTATTTGCGGACTTGGAATGCTTGATGAGAGTGAATTAGAAACAATAAAGGAAAAGCGATTTTTAAATCCAAATGAAGATTTAAAAGTTTGGGGTAGTGATGAAAAAGCTATAGAAAATAAAGCAAAAGAATTAAAAGCTTTAGGTGCTGAACTTAGAAAATTTATGTGTGATAATGGTTTAAACACCCAAGAGCAAAACAATTTTATAAAAAAACATTCTTTATTTACAAGTGAAAAAATACAAGAAGTTCTAAGTAATAAAGATGAATTTTTAACACAATTAAAAGGAGAATTATAATGTTACCAGCATTTAAGGCAAGTTTTGAAGTGGCAAATTATTCGCCAAGTGTAGAGTATTTAAGTGAAGGTGGGCTTTATAGCGGAATTTTCCGCAAAGCCTTTTTATATGATAAATTGGCAAGCGATGGAAGCAATAATACTTTTATTTGTTTTGAATTTTTAACCAGAAAAGAGCAAAAACTAGCTATTTTTAATCTTTTTGTAGCTAAAAATAACGATTTTAGCTATATCAATAAAAATGGAGAAAAAGAAAATTATTTAGGATTTAGACAATTAAACGCTATTATGAAATTCTTTGGAATTGATGAACTTGATTTTAGCGAAAAGGGAAATGAGAATGTTTTTGGAGTGCAGACTGAAGTTATTTATCTAAATTCTTTAGTTAATAAACTTTTAGTTTTAGGTTTTGGAACAGAAGAATATTTAAGTAAAAATGGAGAACCTGCTAACAAAATCTTTCTTGATAGAATTTTTAATGAAAAAATGCAAAACATGGATGAGTTTCAAAATAATAAAGAGCCTTTATCTATAAAATCTTTTAAAGCAAGGCATAAATCTTTAAATAATGACAATAATAAATCATTTATTCCAAAAGAAAATCAAAGCTATAATCCTTATGGAAATGAAGTAAAAAATCCTAACAATGAAAAATATATCGAAATAGGAGATGATGATGAAAGTTTGCCGTTCTAATTATCTTGAAATTGTAAAAATCATACCATTTAGTGAAAGAAGAACTTGTTTTTGCGAATTTGCTAAACAAAATGAAATAAAAATCGAGAAAATAAATTATAAAAATCACATAAGCAAAAAAGAACTCAGAAAGGCTTACAAAATTTACAAAAGTAAGCCAAGTGGAAGAAATTTCTTTCATGAAAAAAAGCTTATTGTTAAAGCTTTTGAAGATGTTGAAAAATTTTTAAGGAGTTAGAATGAAACCAAATTTATATAACGACCATTTTCAAAATTTTAAAAGATATAATATACCAAAAGCACAGCTCGTAATAGCTGATATTCCTTATAATTTAGGCAACAATGCTTATGCTTCATCTCCTGAATGGTATATAAATGGGGATAATAAAAATGGAGAAAGCAAAAAAGCAAACAAAGCATTTTTTGACACAGATAATGATTTTAGAGTTAGCGAATTTATGCACTTTTGCTCTAAAATGCTTATAAAAGAACCTAAAGAATGCGGTAAAAGTCCTTGTATGATTGTTTTTTGCTCTTTTGAACAACAAACAATGTTAATTGAAGTAGCTAAAAAATATGGCTTTAATCATTATATAAATTTGGTTTTTAGAAAACAAAACTCATCTCAAGTTTTAAAAGCAAATATGAAAATAGTTGGAAATTGTGAATATGCTTTAATCTTATATCGTGAAAAACTTCCAAAATTTAATAATGATGGCAAGATGATTTATAACTGCATGGATTGGCAAAAAGATGAAGGTATTCCTAAAGTACATCCCACACAAAAGCCTGTTAAATTACTAGAAAGATTAATCATTATTTTTACAGATGCAGGCGATGTTGTTATAGATCCATGTGCTGGAAGCGGAAGCACTCTTTTAGCAGCTACAAATTTAAACCGCAAAGCTTATGGCTTTGAGATTAAAAAAGACTTTTTTAAAAGTGCTAATGAGATTATGTTTAAACATATAGAAAGAAGCTTATTTGCTTAAGTAAAATTTTGATAAAATAAAATAAAGGAGAATTAATGCAAAATTTCAAAGCTTTTAAGCTTATTTCAAAACGTATTATAAAAACACTTTTAAATGATTTTCCAAATCAAAGCATACTTTTTTCAGATGACTTTAACAAAGATTGTAAAGAATATAAAATAGACTTTAGCTCTTGTATTCATTTTCTAAAAGAATGCAAAGTTTTAAAATACGACAAAGAAAACAATAGCGATTTTTCAGGAGTTTTAATCAGTCCTAAAGCTTATTTATACTTTTCTAAAAATGATTTTAATGATATTGATGATCTGATTGAATTTTGTATGAGATAAAGGATTAAAATGCAAGAAGAAACAATTACTTACGCAAGAGGTCGTTTAACTGAGCTTAAAGATAAAAAAGATGAGCTTCAAAGACTTATCAAAGATAGTAAAAATCTAGCAATTAAAAATATACAAAATGATGATTTAAAAGGCGCTAGACTTTATATTGATAAACTAGAGCTTTATTTTGATGAACTTTTAAAGACAAATACGGATTTAAATTTGCTTTGCAATAAATGGGGTTTAAAGGATAAATATAACACAATGGATTAATGAATTATAGGAGATATTATGGGCGATACTGAAGTTACAAAACAGCAAGTTAGAAAAGCTGGAGAAAATATTAGAAATAACATAGCAACTCTTAAAGATTATGAAATAATATCAAATTGGCGTAGCATTCATATTTCTATTATGACTAGTATGGTTAATTCTATTAACAAAAAACTAAAAAAACATAAATTAAAAGCTTTAATTGTAGCAAGAAGACTTAAAAGACTTAATTCTATAGAAATTAAGTTAAAGCGTTTTAGCAGTATGAATTTAGATAGAATGCAAGATATAGCAGGTGTTAGAATTGTTTTCAAAACCATGGAGCAAGTCAATGAGTTTAAAACAATAATGGATGATACCTATTTAAAAGGTAGCATAAAATTTAAGCTTGAAAAAACAAGTAATTATATTGAACAACCAAAATCAGATGGTTATCGTTCAATTCATCAAATTTTTGAATACAAAGATGGTTCAAAAAAATGTTTAGAACTACAAATAAGAACACAGTTGCAACATAATTGGGCAACAGCAGTAGAAGTTTTAGGAATGAAAACAAAATCAAAAATAAAGCAAGGAGAAGGTGAAGAACATTATAAAGAATTTTTTAAACTATGTAGTGCTTTATTTTCAATAATAGAAAAAACTAATATCTTGGAAGAGTATAGCAAATTTACAAAGTTTGAAATATGCAAAAAGATACAAAAACTTGATAGCGAGTTTAATATTTTACAAACTTTATCAGGTTTGGCAATTTTAGGCAAAAATATAGAAAAACAAACAGATAGGAAAAATTATTATTTTATTGTGGAACTCAATATTACAGAAAACACTTTAATGATTCGTGGATATAAAAAGAATAGCTTTCAAAAAGCACAATGGGATTATGATTTATTAGAACAAATATCCAAAGAAAAAGGAGATACTGATGTGGTTTTAGTTTCTTTAGATGAGTTTAATCTCCTTAAAAAAGCTTATCCAAATTATTATCTTGATAGTGGTATGTTTATCGGGTCTATAAAAAAAGAAATTAATGAGATAAAGGAGAAAAATGACAGCACAGGAAATTAAGGAATTATAATGGATATTATTTTAGGAATTGGTGCGGTAACTCTAGCTATAGTTTCAATAGCTTTAGCTTATGGATTTTATAAAGAAAAGAAAGATAATTATGAATGAAGAGCAGTTTGATAAGTGGAATGAACGCAAAAAAAGTTTAAATAAAGCAAGTTTAATCAGAAAGGCAAACGCAAAAAAGATTTATTGGCTTAGCGTTGGTTTAAATGTGGGTAGCGAAGTTTATGGTAAAAATGAGTTTTTTACGCGTCCTGTTTTGGTAATAAATAGTTTTTATAATGGCACATTTTTAGGCATACCTTTAAGTTCTAAGACTAAAAACAAAAAAGGCTTTTTATTTCACAAATTTAAGGACAATAAAGGCACTTTACAAGTTGCACTTTTA
>NZ_MJXO01000067.1:0-18987 GCF_001762835.1 Campylobacter sp. BCW_6466 | reverse complement strand
ATACTAAAAGGATAAAAACTTACATAGGAAAAATCAATGACAAAGATTTTGAAATGATTAAAAATAAAATAGTAAAAAATATAATAAGCCCTGCACTAAGACAGGGAAACTCAAAAAAATGAGCCAAATCCTTTCATTTCTGAAAAGTAATGAAAAAATTATAACTAAAAAATATTAATCTAAAATAAAGGAGTAAATATGGCAGAAGAGAAAGAAAGCAAAGGGAGCAACATCGTGCAAATAAGGCTTAGTGATAAGCAAAAAGATGAGTTGCAAAAAAAGGCTGATGAAGTGGGTTTGCCGCTTACTCAATATATAATATTTTTAATTACAAAGGATTTAAAAGCACTTTAAATAAGGGCTTTTGCTATTTTTCTAAAATTTTAGAAAAATACATTTTATTATTTTTAATCAAAGATAATTAAAACCTTTTTTCGAAATTTCGAAAAAACTTTAAATAAGGAGAACCAATGGAAAATAAAAAACTACAAATAACTTTTAATGGCGAAATGTTGGAAATTATGGAAAAAATAGCACAATCTTTAGGAATGACAATAAATCAATATATAGTTTATGCAGTTACTAAAGATTTAGACAATAGATTAAATAAGTAATCCTTTTAGAATATAATATTAATCTATTAATATTCTTTTAATCTTCTTTTTGGAATAATTTTAGAATACAAAAACAATCTAAAAGGAAGCTAAATGCAAAACATAACTCTTATTCCTATTACAAACCAAACAATAGGTGCAGAAATTAATTCTGTAAATGCTAGAGAAATTTACAAATATATAAAAATAACTTCTAATTTTGCAGAATGGATTAATCGCCGTATCAGCCACTACAATTTTATTGAAAATCAAGACTACATCATAGAAATTGTTTATACAAAAGGTCGCCCACGCAAAGAATACTATGTGACCTTAGATATGGCAAAAGAGCTTTGTATGGTTGAAAACAACGAAAAAGGCAGACAGGCAAGGCGTTATTTTATAGAATGTGAAAAACGCCTTAAAAACCTTGAAGCTGAACAGATGCAAAAACTAGCTTTTAGACAAAGCTTAGGTTATAAATCTCAATTAAAACAGCAAAAGGAATATTATGAAAATAAAATCAAAGCCCTAAAATACGACTTAGAAAATAAAAAGGAGTTAAGCTTTAAAAGAAAGCTTAGCAAGGAAGAATTACTAGAGCTTAGAAAAATACTAGCTAAGGATTATAATATGGTTTGTATAAAAGAGTGGGAATTTGAATTTTTAGCTAAAAAAATAGCATTAGAAAGTACAAAAATAACAACTTGGGATGCTGTTGTTAAGAAGCTAAAACAAACTCTTGATTATTGGCAAAATTATGATGAATACGAAGAAAAATGGAAAAAAATATTAAGGAGATGAGATGGGAATTTTAAAAAGACTTGATGAAACTATCATTATCAAAGATGATAGAAAAAATGAAAAAGAATTAGTTGAGTATTGCATTTTAGAAGGTATTTCTTTAAATGATGCAAACTTAGAAAATCTAAATTTAAGTGGTTTGGATTTTGATAATGTATTTATAAATGGTGCTAGTTTTAAAAACGCTAATTTAAATGATATTTCAAGCAAGAATGCATCTTTTATAGATTGCGATTTTAGTGGAGCAAGTTTCCATTTTTGTAATTTTCTAAGAACAGAATTTGAAAATTGTATATTTGAAAATGTAGATCTTAGGGACTGTATAGGAGATATGAAAAATATCTTTAGTGTTGTCGTTGATACCTATGTTATGACTTTTACAAAAACTATGATGAATTTAGGTTGTGATACTAAAACAATAAAAGAATGGCGTAATTTAAGCGTTGATGATTTAGAAGATGAAGAACAGAAATGGCTTTGGAGTTATTACAAGGATACTATTTTTGAAATTATAGATAAAAGATTAGGAGTTGAAAATGGTTAAAAAATATTTTAGAGAAAAAGAATTGAGCGAATATTTAGGAGTTAGTATAACATCATTATTTAAGTTAAGACAAGATGGTAAAATACCTTACATTCGCATAGGAAAATCCATAAGATATGAAATAAAAGAAATAGAAAAATGGCTTAAAGCTAAAAGACATTAAAAGCAAAACTCACAAAGAGAATTTAAGTAATTTCCACCATACCATTGCATAAGTTTTACTCTTAAATCAATTGCCTTGGCTCTGTTGTAAGCCCTTTCTATTTCATTGCCGCTTATATGATGTAATATCATTTCTGCTATATCTTTACTAATACCTTGCTGAATTAACTCATTGCTTTTATTAGTATAAACACTTCTAAAAGTAGAACGATATCCATGTATAGTGTGCTCTAAATTATAAAATTTAAAAAATCTTACAGCAAAATTCTCGCTAATAGTTCCATTATTATTAGCGAAAATATACTTTTTATCTCCATTTAAAATTCTTTGTATATCTAGTATCTTTAAAGCATATTTATTTAAAGGGATAATATTATCACCATTAGATCTTACTTTCATTTCATCTGCTTTTATAATCCAAAGATTGTTTTCAAAGTCAATATCACTCCATTTAGCAAATCGAATATTTTTACTTCTTTGTGCTGTCAAAAGCGTAAAATAAATTGCATTAATTATAGTTGTATTTGTCCGTGGATGATTTTTATATTCTTTCATACATTCTAACATATTTTTTATTTCTTGTTCTTCTACTATAGCTTTAAAATGTTTAACTTTATTGTGATTTGCTTCATTATAAAATTTCTTTAAATCTTTCAATTGAAGTATTATATCTGTTTTTAAGTCACCTCTTTGCCTACTAATCTCAAATATCCTACATAGCAAAGATATATTTTTCTTTATTGTTTCGTATATTCCTTTTTTCTGCATTAAATCATAAATAGGTAGAAAATCATCTTTTTTCAATTCATTTATATCTTTTTGTCCCAAAGTGGGAATAATATATTTTTTAAAAATTGACTGTTCTTTTTTGATTGTAGCTGAATTTAATTTTTTAGATTTTATATCAACATAAAGAAAATTTGCTTTTTCAAGTGTCATAACCTTATCATTTTTACCGATAAATTTTCCATCATACATTGACTTTAAAAGATCTTTTGCTTTTTCTCTTGCATTTGTAACATTTAAAACACCTTTTTGGCATTCCCCTATTGTTATAAAATTTTTAAATTTTGAAGCTCTTAAATAAAAAACTTTTTTACCCGTTGGATTAACTCGGACATATAATTCTTTTGGTTCTCCTACGCTAATCATATACCTTTTATCTTTTATTTCTAAATTGTCTATATCTTTTTGAGTTAGCATTAAAAAACCTTTTTTTAGTATTTTTGTAGCCAGAATTAGCTTTTTTACTTTGGCTACATAAATGGCTACAGAATTATAAGAAAAAATAGAAAAAATTTCAATCATAATGAAAAATTTTAATGTAGAAAAGTTGTTAAAATAGTGTATTTTGTATCTTAATATTACTTAATGAATTACTACTTGGTGTCCACGGCGAGATTCGAACTCACGGCCTCAAAATTAGGAATTTTGCGCTCTATCCTGCTGAGCTACGAGGACAGAAAGCGGGAAAAATCCCGCTAAAAATTTAACCGTTTCTTTTTTTGATGATTTCATCCGCAACATTTTTAGGAACTTCATCATAATGATCAAATTCCATAGAATAAGTCGCACGACCTTGAGTTTGACTTCTAAGATCAGTAGAATAACCAAACATTTCAGCCAAAGGACAAAATGCTGTGATGATTTTATTTCCACCACGCTCATCCATGCTATTTACTTGACCACGGCGTTTGTTAAGATCTCCAATAACATCACCCATATAATCTTCAGGAGTTTCTACTTCAACTTTCATCATAGGCTCTAAGATCACAGCACCTGCTTTTCTAGCACCTTCTTTAAAGCCCATAGAAGCAGCAAGTTTAAACGCCATCTCAGATGAATCCACCTCGTGATAACTTCCATCATAAACAGTTACTTTAACATCTTCCACAGGATAACCTGCTAAAACACCATTTTGCAATGCTTCTTGAACACCTTTATCAACTGCAGGAATGTATTCTTTTGGAATTACCCCACCTTTGATATCATTAACAAATTCATATCCACTACCTGGCTCAAGCGGTTCAAGGCGTAAGAATACATGTCCATACTGACCACGACCACCTGATTGTTTAGCATATTTGTATTCTTGTTCAACAGTTTTTCTAATAGTTTCGCGATAAGCAACTTGTGGTTGACCTACTTCAGCTTCAACTTTAAATTCACGAAGCATTCTATCAACGATAATTTCAAGGTGTAACTCACCCATACCTGAAATGATAGTTTGACCACTTTCTTCATCTGTAGAAACTCTAAAACTTGGATCTTCTTGTGCTAATTTATTTAAAGCAATAGACATTTTTTCTTGATCAGCTTTAGTTTTTGGCTCAACTGCAACAGAAATAACTGGATCTGGAAAATCCATTCTTTCAAGGATTACCTTATCTTTTTCACTTGCAAGAGTATCCCCTGTTAAAGTATCTTTAAGTCCTACAACAGCACCAATTTCGCCTGCGTAAAGCACTTTAATCTCTTCTCTTTTGTTAGAGTGCATTTTTAACAAACGACCAATTCTTTCTTTTTTATCTTTAGTTGAGTTATACGCATAAGAACCACTTTCCAAACAACCGCGATAAACACGCACGAAAGTAAGTTGTCCTACAAATGGATCTGTCATGATTTTAAATGCAAGTCCTGCAAACTCGCCATCATCAGTTGATTTTACAGAAACTTCTGTGCCATCTTCATATTCACCCTTGATATTTGCCACTTCATCAGGAGCTGGTAAATAAGCCACAACAGCATCAAGTAAAGGTTGAACCCCTTTATTTTTAAACGCTGTACCGCAAAGCATAGGAACGATAGAAAGACTTAAACATCCTGCTTTAATCCCTGTTTTAATCTCTTCAAGGCTTAATTCTTCTCCGCCTAAATATTTTTCCATCAACTCATCTGAAGTTTCAGAAACTGCTTCTATCATTTTTGTGCGATATTCTTCTGCCTTTTCTTTAAGTTCAGCTGGAATTTCTTTTTCTACATAATCCGTTGGCTTAGTATCATCTTCCCAAACTAAAGCTTTCATAGTTACAAGATCGATTACGCCTTTAAAATTATCCTCAGCACCAATTGGAATTTGAAGTGGAACTGGATTAGCTTTTAAACGGTTACGAATTTGATCTTCTACATTGTAGAAATTTGCACCGATTCTATCCATTTTGTTTACAAATACTATTCTTGGAACACCATATTTATTTGCTTGTCTCCAAACTGTTTCACTTTGAGGCTGCACCCCACCCACTGAACAAAATACCGCAACAGCACCATCAAGAACACGCATAGATCTTTCAACTTCAATTGTAAAATCCACGTGACCCGGAGTGTCAATTAGGTTAATTTGGTGATCTTTCCAAAAACAAGTTGTAGCCGCAGAAGTGATAGTAATCCCACGCTCTTTCTCTTGTTCCATCCAGTCCATAGTAGCAGCACCATCATGAACTTCACCGATTTTATGACTCATACCTGTAAAGAAAAGAATTCTTTCAGATGTAGTCGTTTTACCCGCATCAATGTGAGCAGCAATACCGATATTTCTAACTTTTTTTAAAGGAGTACTTCTTGACATACACACTCCTTCTTACCAACGATAGTGAGCAAATGCTTTATTTGCTTCAGCCATTTTATAAGTATCTTCTTTCTTCTTAAATGAAGCACCTTTGCTATTAGCAGCATCTAAAAGCTCAGCTGCAAGTTTATCAATCATAGTTCTTTCGCTTCTTTTTCTTGCAAAAGAAATAATCCAACGAATCGCTAAAGCTTGTTGTCTAGCAGGACGAACTTCAACTGGAACTTGATAGGTTGCACCACCTACACGACGAGATTTCACTTCTAATAAAGGCTTAATATTTTCAATCGCATCATTAAAAATATCAATACCTTTTTTCTCGCCACCTTTTTTATCAATAGCTTCCAAAGCACCATACATAATTGTTGTAGCTGTGCTTTTTTTACCATCATACATTAAAGAATTAATAAATTTTGTGATTACTTTATTACCATAAATCGGATCAGGCAAGACTTCTCTTACCGGAGCTTTTCTTCTTCTCATTATTTTTCCTTCAAATTTTAAATTTTACTCAAACAAAATCAAATCTAACGGATTTGTCTGTATGAATGATTATTTTGCAGCGCCTGCTTTAGGGCGTTTAGCACCATATTTAGAACGAGAAACTGTTCTTTTTGCAACACCTGCTGTATCAAGAGCACCACGAACGATGTGATATTTAACCCCTGGTAAGTCTTTTACCCTACCACCACGCACTAAAACAATGCTGTGTTCTTGCAAGTTATGACCTTCACCGCCGATATAGCTGATCACTTCAAAGCCACTAGTAAGTCTTACTTTGGCAACTTTTCTTAACGCTGAGTTTGGTTTTTTAGGTGTTGTAGTATAAACCCTAGTGCAAACTCCCCTTCTTTGTGGACAATTTTTAAGCGCTGGAGATTTAGATTTTTCTAAAACTTTTTTGCGCTCTTTTCTAACCAATTGATTTATGGTAGGCACAATAATTCCTTTCTTTAAAAATGTAATAAACTTTGGATGATATCTAAATTTTGCTTATATTTTAGTTAAAAAGATTGAAAATGAAGAAATATAGCCCCGAAGGGCTATAAAATAGAGTTTTATTCTTGTTCTTTAAGTTTTAAATTTTGTTCACCATAAAGCCCTGTTCCAACAGGAATCATTCTACCTAGAATAACATTTTCTTTTAAATCTTCTAAGTAGTCAAATTTAGCCGCTATACTTGCTTCGGTTAAAACTTTAGTAGTTTCTTGGAATGAAGCCGCAGAAATCACACTATCACTTCCAATCGCTGCTCTTGTTACACCTAAAAGCACAGGCTCGGCAATAGCTGGTTCTCCACCCATTCTAATGATTCTTTCGTTTTCTTCACGGAATTTACGTCTTGAAACCAAATCACCTTCGATAAATTTCGTATGTCCACTATCTACAACTTTTACTTGTCTTAGCATTTGAGAAACGATAACTTCTATATGTTTATCAGAAATCACAACACCTTGTCCGCGATAAACTTGTTGAATTTCGGAAATCAAATAATAATGCAAGGCTTTTTCACCTAAAATTTTAAGCACATCATGACTCGAAACAACTCCATCTGTAAGTTTTTCACCTGCATGGATAAACTCGCCATCTCTTACTTGAATGTGTTTTGATTTGTCGATTAAATACTCAGCACTTGTTCCATCTTCTGCTTGGATAATGATTCTTTCTTTGGAACGCAAAGGTTTATCAAAACGAACAACACCATCAATTTCTGCAATCACAGCTGCATTTTTTGGTTTTCTTGCTTCAAAAAGTTCAGAAACTCTTGGAAGACCTCCTGTAATATCTTTTGATTTAGCTGCAGCTTTTGGAGTTTTTGCTAAAATATCTGCTTGAGCGATTTTATCGCCATCATGAACAAAAATAACGGTTTTTGGTTCAAGCTGATAACGCACAGCCTTATCACCTTTTCCTGCAATTATCAAAGTCGGTCTAACTCCGCTTGGCAAATACTCATTAATCACTAAAGAACGCTTACCTGTAGCTTCATCAATTTGCTCATCGGCACTATAACCTGCTTCAATATCTTCAAAGCTTACAACACCATCAATTTCTGCAATAATAGTATTATTATAAGCATCCCATTCTGCAATCACTTTTCTTTCTTTTTTAGGAGCACTTGCAATGATAGTATTTACATCATCGATTTTTTCACTATCGTTAAATTCTATCTTAGATTCTCTTGGGATATAGTGTCTTTTTGCTTCTCTATCATTTTCATCAGCAATCACCACAAAGAATCCTTTTTCTTTAACAATATCGCCTTTTTTAACATTTTTTACTCTATCTAAACCATCGCCTTTAAGGATATAAAATTTAAGCGTTCCCTTTTCTCCTGCTTTGATATTTTGTACCACGGGCTCGCCATCTTCTACTAAAATTTCACTCGCAAAAGGAATACGATTAGGAACGTTCCAACCCTCTTTAATCACTTCCACGATACTTTCATTTTCTTCTACTTGCATACCACTTTGATATGGCAAATAAAGTTTTCCATCTATACTGCCACTTACACCTGCTAATTCATTTGGTTTAGCAAGATCGTATTTTCTTAGTATGTATTTTACTTCTTGTTTTTTATCTTTAATAGAAACAATCACATCTTCATGAATATTTTCTATATTAATCACACCTTTAAATGGAGTTTTGATTTTTGGCTCCACAAGCAAAATCGCCGCATTTCTACGATTTGCTACGATATTTTTACCTTCTTTGTTTTTATAAGTTTTAAGATTATAAAATCTTATAAAACCTTCTTTTTGTGCGCTTACTTGTCTATCTTGTAAATCCGTACTTGCAGTCCCCCCGCTGTGGAAAGTTCTTAGAGTTAGCTGCGTCCCTGGCTCGCCGATAGATTGAGCGGAAATAATTCCTACTGCTTCACCTGGTTTTACTAATTTACCTTCGCCAAGATTGATACCATAACATTTTGCACAAATTCCTTTTTTAGCTTTGCAGGTAATAGGAGTGCGAATATTGACACTTTTTATACCGCTTTCTCCAAGAATTTTTGCTTTTTCCTCATCCATTAAAGTACCTTCTGCAAAAAGCACAGAATTTGTAATAGGATCGATCACATCTTCAGCTAAAACCCTACCTAAAATTCTTTCTTCTAAAGTTTCTATAATAGAACTATCTGCGGTGATTTCATTGATTTCAACACCTTCATGCGTTCCACAATCTTCAATGGTAATTTTTACATTTTGTGCAACATCGATGAGTTTTCTTGTCAAATAACCCGCGTTTGCTGTTTTAAGAGCGGTATCTGCAAGACCTTTTCTAGCACCGTGGGTTGAAATAAAGTATTCAAGAACATTTAGCCCTTCACGGAAATTCGAAATAATAGGCGTTTCGATAATAGAACCATCAGGTTTAGTCATAAGTCCTCTCATCGCAGCAAGCTGAGAAATTTGAGCCGCACTACCTCTAGCACCAGAATCTGCCATCATATAAATAGAGTTAAAACCTTCTTTATCTTTTTCTACAAGCTTCATCATCTCTTTTGAAAGAACATTGTTTGTACTTTTCCAAATATCAATGATTTTATTGTATCTTTCCCCTGAAGTAATCAAACCGAGATTATAAGAATTTTGAATTTCTCTTACTTGTTTTTTTGCTTCATTGATAGCTTTTTGCTTGTCATTAGGAACAATAATATCTGCAATCGAAATTGAAATACCTGCTTTCGTTGCATACTCAAAACCTAAATTTTTAAGTCTATCCAAGAAACTTGCTGTAATCTCTAAACCACCTTGTTTATAAACATAATCCACAAGCGCGGCAATGTCTTTTTTCTTTAAGACTTTATTCCAACTATTTTCAGGCACAAAATCAGGTAAAATGGATTTAATAATCAATCTTCCTGCTGTAGTAGTAATCTTTCTACCATCTATCATAGTTTGTATACTCGCATGAATATCCAAACACTTGCTTTCAAGTGCCATCATCACTTCATCAATGCCTGTACAAATTTTATGCGAACCTTTAGCACCTGCTTTTTCCAATGAAAGATAATAAATTCCTAAAACCATATCTTGCGATGGAACGGTTACAGACTTACCGCTTGCTGGCAAAAGAATATTCATTGATGAAAGCATAAGCACTTTACATTCTGCAATAGCCTCTTGAGAAAGCGGTACATGCACTGCCATTTGATCCCCATCAAAGTCCGCGTTAAATGCTGCACAAACCAAAGGATGAAGTTGTATAGCCTTACCTTCCACTAAAACAGGATGAAAAGCTTGGATAGAAAGTTTATGCAAAGTAGGCGCACGGTTTAACATAACAGGATGTCCTTTTACTACCTCTTCTAAACATTCCCAAACTTCATTGGTTTTGTTTTCTATCATTTTTTTAGCTTGTTTTACTGTAGTTGCATAACCTTTTTCTTCAAGCTTAGCTAAAAGATGTGGTTTAAAAAGCTCTAAAGCCATTTTTTTAGGTAAACCACATTGATCCATTCTAAGTTTTGGACCCACAACAATAACACTACGACCTGAGAAATCCACTCTCTTACCTAGTAGGTTTTGTCTAAAACGCCCTTGCTTTCCTTTGATAATTTCACTTAAAGATTTTAATGGGCGTTTATTTGCTCCTTTTACAGCATTAGCACGACGACCGTTGTCAAAAAGTGCATCAACAGCCTCTTGAAGCATTCTTTTTTCATTTCTTATAATGATTTCAGGTGCATCAAGTTCCATAAGTTTTTTAAGACGTGTATTTCTATTGATAACACGACGATATAAGTCATTCACATCAGAAACTGCAAATTTCCCACCATCTAAAGCCACTAAAGGACGCAAATCTGGCGGTAAAACTGGAAGATTTGTAATCATCATCCATTCAGGACGATTTGGTACGGCTTCATCACTATCGGTATTGGCGTTTAAATTTGAATTTAAGAAATTTTCTACTACTTTTAAGCGTTTAATGATGGTTTTTTTCTTAGCCTCTGAATTTGTAGCCGCCATTTCTTCTTTAAGCTGATTTAAAAGCGCCACAAGATCTAAATTTGCAAGTAAATCACGAACAACTTCTCCACCCATTCTTGCTTTAAAGCCACTATTTTCATAGCGTTGCATTAAATTTTGATATTGCTCTTCATTTAAAACATCACAATATTCTACTTTTTTGGTGCTTTCATTATCATAGAAAGCATCGCCTGGATTTTCAACGATATAAGCTTCATAATAAAGCACACGCTCAAGATCTTTCATCTTAACACCCAAAAGCGTTCCTATACGGCTTGGAAGAGAATTAACATACCAAATATGGGCCACAGGAGTTACAAGCTCGATATGTCCCATTCTAGAACGACGCACTTTTGAATTTGCTACTTCAACACCACATTTTTCACACTTAACGCCTTTAAAACGCATTTTTTTGTATTTACCACAAAGACACTCATAATCTCTTATAGGTCCAAAAATCTTTGCGCAAAAAAGCCCATCTCTTTCAGGCTTTAAGGTTCTATAATTGATAGTTTCTGGTTTTTTTACTTCTCCATAAGACCATGATTTGATTTTTTCAGGACTTGCAAGTCTTAGTTGAAACGCTTCGAAATCCCTAGGTCTTGCATCTTCTTTGATTTCTATTACTTTAAATTTACTCATTATCTTCATCCTTATCAAAAATCTCAACATCTAAAGCAAGAGATTTAAGCTCATTGGTTAATACAAAAAATGTTTCAGGAATTCCTGTTGCTGGAACATTTTCACCTTTTGTCAATGCTTTATAAGCACTAAATCTACCTTCTACATCGTCTGATTTGATAGTTAACATTTCTCTTAAAGTGTGAGCCGCTCCATAAGCTTCAAGTGCCCAAACTTCCATCTCCCCAAATCTTTGTCCCCCAAAGAGTGCTTTACCACCCACAGGTTGTTGGGTAACTAAGCTGTAAGGTCCTGTACTTCTTGCGTGAACTTTCTCATCAACTAAGTGGTGGAGTTTTAGCATATACATACATCCCACATGAACACGCTCTGCAATTTTTTCACCTGTGCGTCCATCATAAAGTTCTGTTTTGCCGTCCATATCTATCTTGGCCATTTCAAAAAGCTTGCTAAATTCTTCTATATTTACACCTTCAAAAACAGGAGTAGCAAATTTAACTCCTTTACTCCAGTCTCTAGCATAGTTTAAAAGCTCTTCATCGCTTAAGCTTTTAATAAATTCTTTTTCGCTTGCAAGTCTTGGAATAGAACAAATTTCAAGCATTTTTGCTCTTAATTCTTTAAGAAAATCTTTTTGCTTTCTGTCAAAAATTTCTTGAATCTGATCTCCGAGTCTAAGTCCAATTAAACCCAAATGGCTTTCTAAAATTTGGCCTATATTCATACGACTTGGAACGCCAAGTGGATTAAGTGCAATATCTACACTTTTACCATTTGGTAAATAAGGCATATCCACTTCAGGAACTATAGTTGAAACTATACCTTTGTTTCCGTGACGTCCTGCCATTTTATCACCAACTTTAAGCTTTCTCTTTGTAGCAATATAAACTTTAACAAGCTTAATTACCCCACTTGGTAAAATATCATCTTTTTCTAAAATTTCAAGCTTTTCATCGTGTTCTGCTTTTAATTTTTTCTTCTCATTTTGGAAATGATTTTTTAAATCATCGTATTCTTTTTGAATCTCTTTAGAATAAGCTTTAATCAAAGTTGTTAAAGTAAAACGATTGATTTTTTCAAGTTCGCTAATATCTGCAGTTTGTCCTTTTTTATAATTTTTATCTCCAATTTTTTGATCACTATTTAAAGGGGCTTTGGAAAGAAGAGCACAAACACGAAGCATTTCTTCTCTATCCATCATCAAAAGTCTATCATGGTGTTCTTTTTCTAAAGCCATTTTTTCTTTATCATAAGATTTTATTGCGCGATCGTCTTTTTCATAGCCTTTTTTAGTGAAAATTTTAACATCTACAACAACACCCTCTAAAGAAGCAGTTGCATAAAGGGATTTATTCACAACATGCCCTGCTTTTTCTCCAAAAATCGCTCTTAAAAGTCTTTCTTCAGGAGTTGGTTTAACCTCACCTTTTGGAGAAACCTTACCCACCAAAATCATACCTGGTTTAATATGGGTACCAATTTTTGCAATACCGCTCTCATCAAGATGTGCAACATCTTCTTCTTTTACATTTGGGATATCTTTGGTAATTTCTTCTATACCATCTTTTAGTTCTCTTGCTTCAATTTCTTTTTCATAAATATGCACGCTTGTAAAGGTATCTTCACGAATAATTCTCTCACTTACAACTATAGCATCCTCATAGTTATAACCATTCCAAGGCATAAAAGCGATTAAAGCATTTTTACCTATAGCAAGTTCGCCTTGATCCATAGAAGGACCATCTGCGATAATTTGTCCTGTTTTTACTATATCACCTTTTTTAACAATAGGATGTTGAATATAATTTGTATTTTGATTGGTTCTTAAATTTTTCTCCATAGTGTAATGATCGATAAATGGACCTTTATCATCTTCACCTAAAATGAAAATGCTTTTATTATCCACTTTCTCAACCACACCGCCACGCTTTGCTTTAACAGCTTCCCAAGCATCACGCGCAATAATTTGTTCCATACCTGTTCCTACTATCGGAGCTGAAGCAGTAAGAAGTGGCACAGCTTGACGTTGCATATTTGAACCCATTAGCGCTCTGTTTGCATCATCGTGCTCTAAAAACGGAATCAAAGAAGCTGCAACCCCAACAACCATACCTGAGCAAAGATCGATTAATTGCACTTCTTCGCGTCTTGCAAGTATAGTTTCACCATCTTGTCTAGCCTCAACAAATTCTTCTACTATATTGCCTTTAGCATCAACTTTGGTTGAAGCTGGTGCAATAAACAAGCCTTCTTCTTGTGTTGCTGTAAGATAAACAACTTCATTAGTCACTTTACCATTTACAACTTTTCTATATGGTGCTTCAACAAAGCCAAGTTCATTTACTTTTGCATAAGTAGAAAGAGTGTTAATCAAACCAATATTTTGACCTTCAGGTGTTTCAACTGGACAAATTCTACCATAATGTGTCGCATGAACATCACGCACTTCAAAACCTGCTCTTTCTTTTACAAGTCCACCTTCACCAAGCGCTGACAAACGACGCTTATGAGTAACCTCGCTTAAAGGGTTGGTTTGATCCATAAATTGCGAAAGCTGACCTCCTGTAAAAAATTCAATGATGGTTGTAGTAATCATTTTAGGATTGATTAAATCATAAGGCATTACTTTATCAAGATCCGCATTTAAAGAAGTAAATTTATCTCTGATCGCCTTTTGCATTTTTGCAAGACCTAAATGAAGTTCATTGGCTAAAAGTTCACCTATAGAACGGATACGACGATTTCCTAAATGATCTCTATCATCAATATGTCCTTTACCATTTTTTACTTTAATTAAATATTTTGCAGTTTTAATAATATCTTCATTAGTCAAAACAGTAACATACTCAGGCACTTCAAGACCTAACTTATGGTTCATTTTCATACGACCTACCTTGGTAAGATCGTATCTTTCAGGATTGAAGAATAAATCATTTACAAAAGCCTTCGCTGCATCTTTTACCACAGGTTCACCTGGACGCATAACCTTGTAAATTCTAATCGCAGCTAAATCATTTTCATCATCGATATTTTCACTTTGTTTAAGAAGTTTTAGAGTTTCTCCATCTTGAGCAAAGGAGTTAATAATCGCTGCATCAACGCCATTAGCCAAGTCATTTGCTATATCAAAACTTTTTTGCTCTTTAATCTTGGCAAGCTTACTCTCATCTAGCAAAGTTAAAGAATCAAATAAAACCTCTCCACTTTCCTTATCAATAATAGGATTTGCCAAATAACGATTAAGTAAAATTTCTACAGGGTATTCTATCCATTTTAAACCGTCTTTAATAAGCTGTTCTGCTTTTTTCTTTGTAAGTCGTTTTCCAGCTTGATGAACAATTTTTCCTTTTTCATCTTTAATATCATACTCTATTCTGTCCATAAAATCATTTGGATTAAATTCTGTTAAAAATTTATCTTTTTTCACATGTATAGTCTGGATAGGATAAAACAACTTAATAATATCCTGTTTTTTATACCCTAAAGCCCTAAAAAGCATAGTTACAGGAACTTTTCTACGCTTGTTGATTCTTACATACAAAACATCTTTGGCATCGTATTCAAAATAAAGCCACGAACCACGATCAGGAATAATTTGTGCTGTATAAACAAGCTTATTTGCAACCGTTGAACTTTCTTCTTCTTTAAAAATAACACCAGGGCTTCTATGTAATTGATTTACAACCACTCTCTCAACCCCGTTAATGATAAAAGATACACGATCTGTCATTAAAGGAATTTCGCGGATATAAATTTCTTGTTCTTTAATATCTTTTACGCCAACTTTTTCCCCTGTTTTTTCATCTTTTTCATGCAGAGTAAGACGGATTTTCATTTTTAAATTTACAGAATAAGTCAAACCTCTTTCCATGCATTCGCGAATGGTATATTTTGGCTTGCCTATTTCACTACTAACATATTCAAGACTCAATCTATTTTGCGGATCATGAATAGGAAAAATTGATTTAAAAACTTTTTCTATACCACTTTCACCATTATCAAGATTTAAAAAATAATCAAAACTCTTTTTTTGTAATTGTAGAAGATTTGGGATTTCTATTTGTTTTGAAATGTTTGAGAAGTCTACTCTTAAACGATTTCCTAATTTATTATCTAACATATCGCACATACCTCATGGTAAATTTTGTAAATTTAAAAAAGAAGACCTAAAAATTAGGTAAAAATAAAAAAAGAAGACTTGCCTTGGCAAATCTTCTTCTAACTTTAAAGCTTAAAATTACTTAAGTTCTACTTTAGCACCAGCTTCTTCAAGTTGTTTTTTAGCTTCTTCAGCTTCAGCTTTAGCCACACCCTCTTTTAGAGTTGAAGGAGTTTGCTCAACTGCATCTTTTGCTTCTTTAAGACCAAGGCCTGTAAGAGCACGAACGATTTTAATAACTTCAATCTTTTTAGCACCGCCATCAGTTAAAACGATATCAAATTCAGTTTTTTCTTCAGCAGCAGCTGCAGCACCACCAGCTGCAGCACCACCAGCCACCATTACAGGAGCAGCAGACACACCAAATTTTTCTTCAAATTCTTTTACAAGTTCTGATAACTCAAGAACACTTAAATTTGAAATATATTCTAATACATCTTCTTTAGAAATTGCCATTTTTTATCCTTTTATTTAATTTATTCAGATTCTTTTTTATTTTTAAGCGCATTTAAACCTATTGTGAAATTGGTAATTGGCGCATTCCAAACTTGCAAAAGCATAGCAAGCAACTCATTGCGTGAAGGCATTTTAGCAAGAGCTTTAACCTTAGCAACATCTGCAACTTCGCCTTCAATATGAGCTGTTTTGATTTCAAATTTATCGTTATTTTCTTCAAATTTAGCAGCTACTTTTGAAACACTTAGCTGATCTTCGCCCCAAAGATAAATATTTGTATCTTTAAGAACTAGACCTGTTTTACCGGAATTGTTAAGAGCAATGTTAGCCAAAGTATTTTTAACAATTTGAACTTTTACATTGTTTTCTCTTGCATTATTTCTAAGCTCTTCTAGTTTTTTTGTGCTAAGACCTCTGTAATTACAAACTACAATAGCTTCACTAGCTTTAAAACCTTCTTCAAGTTTAGCAATAATCTCAACTTTTTCGCTTCTAGTCACATTTTCTCCTTTCCGATTGAGATTTCAAGTAGAGTGGAAATCCAATTAAGCTTACGCCTCGACTATCTTCAATCTAAAATAAACATCTCAAAAAATCAAAAATTTTTTCAAATGTTTATTTTAAAACAAAAGAGTTGCAAAAAAGCAACTCTTATTTCATATCAAGCAATTCTTGTGTTTCAAGCTTTACAGAAGGGCTCATTGTCAAAGATAAAGCCGCATTTTTAATATATCTACCTTTAGCTGCGGCAGGTTTGTGTTTGTTAATTGCCTTTACAAAAGTGCTAACATTGTCCCATAATTGTTCTTTGGAAAAACTTACTTTACCAAGACCTGCATGGATATTTCCTTGCTTATCAACACGGAAATTTACCTGACCACTTTTTGCATTATTAACTGCTTGAGCAACATCCATAGTCACTGTTCCGGTTTTAGGATTTGGCATTAAACCTTTTGGCCCTAAAATTCTACCAACTTTACCAACAAGTCCCATTAAATTTGGAGTAGCAATCAAAACATCAAAATTCATATTACCTTTTTGAATTTCTTCTACTAAATCATCGCTACCCACAATATCTGCACCAGCATTTTTCGCTTCATCAGCTTTTGCGTCTTTTGCAATTACAGCAACACGAACTTTTTTACCCGTTCCAGCAGGTAAAACAACAGATCCTCTTACCATTTGATCTGCATGTCTTGGATCAACATTAAGTTTTAAAGCAATTTCTACAGTCTCATCAAATTTAGCAGACTTTAAAGTCTTTATTGTATCAATTGCATCGCTTAAAGCATACTCTTTATTTGAATCAATTTTTTGTGATAATTCTTTTAATCTTTTTGCTATCTTAGCCATTTATTTTCTCCGCATTTTAAAGTGCTACCGCCTTTTACCTTGGCGGTGAAAGGATTAATCAACGATTTCAACACCCATAGAACGAGCTGAACCTGCAATAATTTTAGCAGCTTGATCTCTATCTTTAGTATTTAAATCTGCAATTTTCTTATCTACTATTTCTAAAACTTGAGCACGAGTTAACCTACCCACCTTATTTTTAAGTGGATTATCCGTACCTTTAGAAATTCCAGCTGCTTTTTTGATCAAATCCGTAGCTGGCGGTTGTTTTGTAATAAAAGTAAAACTTTTATCTGCATAAACAGTGATAACAACAGGGATATTAAAACCTGCCATATCTTTTGTTCTTTCATTAAAAGCCTTACAAAACTCCATAATATTAACACCTTGCTGACCCAAAGCAGGACCAACAGGTGGTGATGGGTTTGCTTTTGTGGCAGCAATTTGCAATTTAATTTCGCCTACGACTTTTTTAGCCATAACAAATCTCCTTACTTGATATAAATTAAATTATTTTCTCAACTTGAGAATATAAGATCTCCACTGGAGTTGAGCGTCCAAAAATAGAAACATTTAATTTTAATAAACCACGAACCATATCATACTCTTCTACAATTGCAGTAAAGTTTGCAAATGGCCCTTCTGTGATTCTCACATTTTCCCCTTCTTCAAAAGAAATCTTTGGTTTAGGCGCTGCACGATTGTGAACTTTTTCCAAAATCAAATTAATATCTTTTTCTGTTAAAGGGGTTGGCTTTTTGGATTCTCCAATAAAACGACCAACCTTTGGAAGAGATTGAATGCGATGCCAAAGCTCCGTATTTAAATCAAGAAGTGCAAAAACGTATCCTGAATACAAACTTCTTTCGCTAATCTTCTCCTTTCCATTCTTAAATTCAATAACATCTTCAGTTGGAACAACAATTTCTTTAAGTTGTTCTTCAATTCCGTTATCTTTTACTAAATTTTCAATGGCTCTTTTAACTGCCATTTCACTGCCAGCATAAGTTTGAATTGCATACCATTTATGAGTACTCATTTACTCTCCTTATACGATCGCAGAAACAATAGAGGACATAAGCCAATCCACTAACGCCAAAAACAAAGAAATCACCGCAACAACTACAAAAACTGTAATATAGGCATTTCTTACCTGTTCTTTTAAAGGAAAAATTACTTTCCTTAATTCGGCTTTTGATAATTTAAAATAAGTTATTAATTTTTCCATTTATTTAAACCTTAATTATGGCAGGGCAAGAGGGATTCGAACCCCCAACCATCGGATTTGGAATCCGGCGCTCTACCGTTGGAGCTATTGCCCTAAGGGCGCAAGCTTAACTTTTTAGCTTAACTTCTTTGTGAAGTGTATGTTTTTTTAATCTTGGGCAATATTTTTTTAATTCTAATTTTTCAGTAGTATTTTTACTATTTTTATAGGTGCTATAATTAATATCACCACATTCTTCACACTTTAAACCAACTTTAATTCTCATTTCAATTTTCCTTAAAAAATTAAAGCCAAGCTTTTAACTTGGCTTTATTAAATTATTTAATAATTTTAGAAACAACACCTGAACCAACAGTTTTACCACCTTCACGAATAGCAAAACGAGTTCCTTCTTCAAGTGCTACTGGAGCGATCAAGCTTACAGTAATTCTCACATTTTCACCTGGCATAACCATTTCAACACCATCAGCTAATTTAATCGAACCTGTAACATCAGTTGTTCTTACATAAA
>NZ_MJXO01000066.1:22243-25464 GCF_001762835.1 Campylobacter sp. BCW_6466 | reverse complement strand
GCTTTTAGCTAAACTCTCAAAAACAGGTAAAAAATCCTTATCAAATCCGCTAATTTCAATTTTTATAGCCATTTGTATCCTTTCTTATATAATTTTTATTTTTATTATACCATAAAGGATTTTGTTGTAAAATTGGAAAAAACTTTTTTTATATATAAAATTACATAAATAAGACAATCAAAATACAATATAAAAGATTAAAGAATAGTAAAAACGGTTTTTTAAAAAAACTAATATAAATATATGGCTAATTATATAATTAATCCTCCTCTAAGCCATCATTAATTCCTGCTTCTGCAAGTTCAAGCTGTTCTTTTTGATACACTTTATCATCTTTGGCATCTTTAAAACCTTTTAATAATAAAGTTTTCATTTGCTCTATATATTCTTGATATTTACACATATTAATCCTTTTTATTTATCAGGTTTAAAACCACTATCTAAAATTATTTTTGTCGTTGCACCTTTAAGTTTATCAAAACGATTTAAAGCTTGCATATTACTAACTCTAAGCAATCTTATTTTATCATCTTTTTTATAAAACACTTTAAAAACTTCATCACTTTGTTTGTGTTTTACCATATCATCTAAAGTAGGACTATCTATGAATTCATATTCTTTGGTAAAATCTTCATTTAAAACATCGAATAAATCTTGTTTATAAGCATTTGATGAATGGGAATCGCAAGAATGAACATCAATAATATAATCTTATATATTTTTTTTGCATAGCAAATCCTTTAAAAATAGTATAAATTTTTATTTTTAGAATGACTTAAAATCTTTTTTAATTTTTATAAATATTAAGGATATTATTTTTTTATATTATGTTGATGATCTTTTTTATCAAAGTCATAAAATGTAACAAATATGGCTACGGCTATTGCAAAAGCTAAAATAATATATTGTCCTAATGAATGAGATAAATCCATATTGTTTCCTTTGTAATATGTTATTTTAACATATAAATTATAATAAAAAAGAAAAAAATAAAATGAAAATAATAAGAAATTGATTTTTTATTATTTATTATGATAATCTTATTTGAGTACTTTAAAAAGCTTAGAGTATAAAGTGCTGTGATGTAGCTTTTAAAAAGAAGAATAAAAATAAAGAAGCAGAAAACGCCCTTATAAAAATTATTAATTATATTCACTAACCATAGATATAATAAAAAATATTGAGTAAAATATAATCAAAACAAATTTCTATTTATTTTTATAAAAACTGCATTTTTAAATTTGCTATGTTATAATTAAAAAAAAAGGTTGTATAAATATGAAAAATTATTATATTTCAGAAGGTGTAAAAGCTTTATTTTCTATCTATTTTAAAGATCAAACTGAAGAAAATTTCATTAAAGCTCTTAACGAATTTGCTAAAGAAAGCCAAATAAATTCTCAAGAAATAAAAGACAAATCTTTTAGAGAATTTAAAGAAGCCATTTCTAAATTACCAACTATAGATCTTTTGAATACTAGATTTGATAAGCTTGAATATTCAATAGGTGCTAAACTTGATAAGCTTGAAAATTCAGTTGATAAGCTTGAAAACAAACTAGATAGTTTTAAAAGAGAAGTTAGAACATATGTAATTATTCTTGCTACTTTAATGTTTATTTTACAGCCTACAATTTTTGATTTAATTTTGTCTATCTTTAAATCATTTCTAAGACAATAAGGTTTTTAGTTTTCACTTTCGTTAGTGTGTTTATCATTGAGATAATGAGCTACTAAAACCAATGTGCCAAAAACGAGAGTGATAGCGCCAATTAAAATGGCTATATTATAACCATCCATTTTTTCTCCTTTTTTCAAAAAAAGTTCAATCTTTAAGAAAGATTGATGATAATGCAACTACCGTTAAAATTAGCAAACTTTCGATGAGGATAATAAAAGCTCTACTATCGCCTGTATTTACAAACAATCCTATGCCAATAGATTCCATGAATCTTAAGATTGCTTTTGTAGGTATTTTTGCAAATATTACTATTTTTTTGAAAAAATCTTTCTTTTTTTCTCCTTATCTTATAACAAAAAAATACTAAAAGTCAAGGGTTGAAATATCCCACCTTAGGATTAAGTTACACTAGATTGTTTCTAGTGTGAGAGTATTATTTTAAATGTTTTACCATAAAGTCCATTATTGCCCAAACACTTGAAATTATAGTGGCAATGCTAACAACACAAGCTCCTATAAGCCAATAGATTCCTTGTTGTTTTAATGAACTTATTGATAGTTTGATTTCACTTTGTAAGGAACTTTCCATTCGTTTGATTTCGGCTTCAAGTCCTTTAATCTCAGATTGGAATAAATCCTTGCTAACCAACTCATTTCTTATTTGCTCAATGGCTTCTTGCTTTAAATTCCCAAAATTAAGCCTTTGCGTTGTTGCTCTATCATTAGCAAATTCTTCAAAAGCTTGAATGAGCTTTTTAGCTTAATCAGTATCTGAAAAAATACTTTCCAATAATGTTTTAAAGCTCTCATTGAGTGTAATTTCTTTTTTCATGGCATATCCTTGCATGCTTAACTCCTAAATTATAACATATTTTTCATGTGCGCTCTTAGGCTACATTTCCAATTTGCTTCCACCATGTTTTTTTCTCAGAGTGAAATCTATAACCTAATTGCTTGATTTTTTCATTTAAACCATAGGTATTTCTTACAATTCAATAATAACCATCTTCATTTTTCACTTTGAGTCCCAAAGATAACAAAACTTGTCTTTCATCTTCGCTAAAAGTTGTAGCGTTTGATTGTGAAAAGTTTTGCGAGAAATCAACTTTTTTTTGTTTTCCTGAGTATTGTTTTGGTAAGCTTCAATATCGATAATAATATCACTACTTTCAGTAACCCCAACGCCCATTTCTTCAGAAGAATATAATCCACTAAGTTGGAATTTTACCACTAGCCCAAGTATTTATTGTAGAAGCAGAGACATCTAATTGTCTTCCTAATTCAGTTTGAGTAATGTTTAACTCTTTACAAACTTCTTTAATAATATTTTCTTTCTCTTCTGTCATGCTAATCCTTTATTTTAGATTGATATTTTTTAATAATAATTTTTTCAATACTTTTCAGAAATGAAAGGATTTGGCTCATTTTTTGAGTTTCCCTGTCTTAGTGCAGGGCTTATTATATTTTCTACTATTTTATTTTAATCATTTCAAAATCTTTGTCATTGATTTTTCCTATGTAAGTTTTTATCCTTTTAGTAT
>NZ_MJXO01000066.1:0-22193 GCF_001762835.1 Campylobacter sp. BCW_6466 | reverse complement strand
TAAAAGTGCAACTTGTAAAGTGCCTTTATTGTCCTTAAATTTGTGAAATAAAAAGCCTTTTTTTGTTTTTAGTCTTAGAACTTAAAGGTGCGCCTAAAAATGTGCCATTATAAAAATTATTCACTACCAAAACAGGACGCGTAAAAAACTCATTTTTACCTTAAACTTTAGCACCGATATTTAAACCAATGCTAAGCCAATAAATCTTTTTTACACTAACTTTTCTGATTAATTTTACTTTGTTTAAGCTCTTTTTTCGTTCGTTCCAGCTGTCAAATTGCACTTCGTTCGTTTTATTCCTTTATATCCTTTTATATCCTTTGGCATAATGCTATGTAATGCTGTAAGCAGAAGTTTTATCTTTAAATATTTCTTTTCTCTATTTTTCTAAGTTTTTTCATTGTTTCTCCTATCTTTTTAAAAATTAATTCTCGATTTGTTTTTCAACTAATTTTCTCTTTCTTTTTTTAATTTATTGGTATTTTGGTTTATGATTTATATAAAAAGCAAGATCCTTATTATAACAGTTCCATTTTTTTAAATAGCGAAAAATGAAAGGAGTAATAAAGATTTTGAGATTTTTCGATGTATAAAATAAGGCAGATTTTTATTTTATCAATAGCAATTATTATTAAAAAAAATAGCAGAAAATTTCATTTGCCTATATTAATGTAACTTTTTATTACAATCAGCATTTTCAAAAAACTTTATCATTATTTCAGCTTAAATTTTATCATTTAAAATTAAACTTGATATAAATCTTTTCGTATACTTTGCTTGCTCGATTTAAATATATAAAAGCATAATATTGAGTAATACTATGTAATTTTAAACAAGGTATGGTTTTTGATAAAATTTTTAGATGAAAAAATCTACAAGCTTGATTGTTTTATTGATTAATTCCAAAACAAGAACTAAAAATTAACAATCTTAGTCTATTAAAATTCTTTTTATACAATTAAAAAATAATTATTATATACTAATGTGAAAATATGGATAATACGCAAAAATATGCAGCTATAGATCTTAAGTCATTTTATGCTTCTGTTGAATGCATTTTAAGAAAATTAGATCCTCTAAATACCAATCTTGTAGTTGCGGATGAAAGTAGAACTGAAAAAACAATATGTCTTGCGGTATCTCCCGCATTAAGATCTTATAATATATCAGGCAGATTAAGACTATTTGAACTAATACAAAAAGTAAAAACAATCAATTACGAGCGCTTAAAAATTGCTAAATATTTCAGTGCAAAATCATACAATCATCTTGAACTAATAAATAATCCCAATTTAGAGCTTGATTACATTGTCGCAAAACCTAGGATGTCAACATATATAGACTATAGTTCTAAAATCTACAGTATTTATTTAAAGTATTTTGATCCAAAAGACATTCATATTTACTCCATTGATGAAGTATTTATTGATTTAACTCCTTATATCAAACATTATAAGCTATCTGCTGACAAACTCATTGAAAACATATTATTTGAAATTTTAAAAACAACTCAAATAACAGCAACTGCGGGAATAGGAACAAATCTTTACTTAGCAAAAATTGCAATGGATATATTAGCCAAAAAACAAAATATTAATAAAGATGGACTTTGCATAGGGTATTTGGATGAAATGCTTTATAGAAGAAAATTATGGCAACACACGCCCATAAATGATTTTTGGCGTATAGGCAAAGGATATGCAACAAAACTAAAAAGCATAGGCATTAACAATATGGGAGATTTAGCAAGATACTCTCTTAATAACGAGGATAAACTTTATCAAATTTTTGGAGTAAATGCTGAGTTATTAATCGATCATGCTTGGGGGTTTGAAAGCTGTACAATGCAAGCTATTAAAGAATATAAAAGCAAACATATCTCTAAGGTAATGGCTAAGGTTTTGCCTAAGCCTTATAGTTTTAAAAAAGCTAGAGATATGCTTAAAGAAATCGTCGATCATATGGTTCTTGAGCTAATTGAGCAAAATTTAACATGCAATCAAATCGTTTTAGATGTACAATATGATAAAGAAAGCTTAGAAAAGGTACAAAGCTACAATGGTCCAATGAGCAAAGATTCCTATGGAAGATCTATTCCAAAAAATGCACATTCAACAATCAATTTGGATTACCACAGCTCTTCCTTGGAAGCTATTTGCAATAAAGGTTTAGAATTGTTTGATTTAATAGTTAATGCTGATTTTTTAATTAGAAAAATAAGTCTTACTCTTAATAATGTTGTAAAAAATGACACAATAAAAAATTTTAAAGAACCCAATCTTTTTGCCGACATAGAACAGAAAGAAAATAAAAATCTTATAAAAGAGGAGAAATTACAAAAAGCTAGACTTGCGATTGTTCACAAATACGGAAAAAAATCTATTTTTAAAGCCTCGAGTCTTGAAAATGGCTTAAAAATTAATTCGCAAATAGGAGGACACAATGCCTAATAACCACGATGATATTATTAATATTAAATACAAAAAATCTACAAAATATCCTCTTATGCCATTAGAAAAAAGAGCGGCACAGTTTGCTCCATTTTCAGTGCTTAAAGGATTTGATGAAGCAATTGAAAAAAAGAAAAAAGAAGTGGAAAGAAAGCTTGAAAAGTCTATCTATATAAACGAGTAATCATGTTTTTATGAGAAAAATATTTTAGATATAAAAATCAATTAAAAACAAGTAAAAAAATAAGTATTTTTTAAATAGTGTATTTTTTATACCACTTTTATCTCTATATATTTTAGACTTAAAATAAAATTAATTAAAATTAGTATTAAAATTTTATCTTTTTTTTCTGTGAATTTTCATATAAAAAATATTGTTTTTTAAATGATTAAAAAAAATAAAAAAATTATCTTGTACTTTTCACGAGCAAAAATTCAAAGAGAAAATTACAGCAAAACTATATTTATTTTGATTTATTTTTTTGTTTTTTTATCTATCTTTACTCTAAAATTTTTGTAAATTTTTCAATTAAAAAATACTCCAAATCCAAACCCACGAAAAGACAAAAAATAGTTTTAATTAAGCATTAAAAAGTCTAGGTTTAAGCAATGGCATTTTTATACCTACCCTAAAGCAAAGAATGCCTATAAATTGGAGATTTATAGTATTTTTAGAATGAAATTTATTTTTCTCAAAAAAAGGGTGTTAAAAAATTTTATACCTACCATACATTAACTTCGTTAATAATATTGCCATTTTTATACCTAACCTAAACCGTTTCACCCCCCCCCCTTTAAATAGAAAAGTCTTCTTCTCGCCCTTTATCACCTCATTTATTCCCCCTTCTTTATCCGCTACATTTCATTGAATAATTTTCATCATTTATCCCCTCATTTATCCCCTCATTTATCCCCTCATTTATCCCCTCATTTATCACCCCCTTTATACCCCATCTCCCATTCCTCCCTATCTTGCATTCTACGCATTCAAATCTCATCTTAACGCTATCCTTAACACAAATCCTTATAGCCTTTATACTCATTCTTTCTCTCATTTATCACCTCATTTATTCCCTCATTTATTCCCTTATTTATCACCTCATTCTTTCTCATTTACTCCCTATCTTTGCCATTTTTTAAACATATTTCTAGCATAAACTTTCCCTGATATATAAAAATACTCATTTCATACCCAAGTTAAATAAAAATACGGTATAATTTCATAAAGCACTAAAACCATAGGAGAAAACTTATGTCTAAAACTAATACACGCCCAAGCGAAAAAACAAAATGCACAAAGCCATAGAAACTTGGTTTACCAAAATATACCTAAACAAAATAATCCACAAAGAGAAAAACGATAAATTATTTATCAATATAACTAGCTGTCTAGCATTCATACTCTCAATCTATGGCAAAACAGATGAAAACAAAAGCAAAATGACACCTGCTGTTATGTCTTATATCAAAAAAACAAAAAACACTTTTATTGCCAAACTAAAAAGAGTTAAAAACCATGAGAGCATTATCGATTTACAAGCCAAATACCCAAAGCTTGATATAGTTTCAGCCTATCAGTTTCTAACACTCAAAGACAAATTCAAAATCACCAAATCAGAAATCCAAGATTTTGAAACACTAATCGATATTCTTTCAAAAAACGCCCAAAAATCAAAAAAGTAACCCTAAGACGAAAAAATACCATTAAAAAACCCTTTTAGCCTTTTAAGGGCTAATTCTGTGATTTTAAACACTATATCCACTCAAGATGTTCACATAAAATTAAAAAACCCGCAAAAATTAACCCAAAACAAAAACCACAGCACATTTCAAAATTGCAACGCAGTTTTGAAAATTCGCTAGAACTTCTAAAATCAGCCCTAGCTCTCATACTATCGCTATAAATCAAGCACAATCAAAAACACACGCCATGAAGAAAATTTTGCAGTTTTTGGCTCTAAAGTCTATTTTTGCCAAAATATTACATGATAACTTGATAATCAATAATGGCAACCACCTAAAAATAGATATTTTAAAAACCTTTTACAGATCGCAAAATGTCGGTAAAACATTGGTGATTACTTGCCCGCAATAATAAGCTTTAAATGCCTATATTTGGGCTATACTCTTGCATTATGCCCATTGGCTCAACTTTTTACATTTTTTTCAAAAAAAAGCAAAAGAACCTAAAAATAAGGGTTTTAACATAGATAAGCCCTAAATATTGATATTTTATTTTTTATTACACTTTTTAGTATATTTTTTTCAACAATAAAAATTAAATTAATATTAAAAACCCTATAAAATAGTATTTTAAACAAACTCTTTTTTGTAGTTAAGTTGTAATAAAGTTGCACTCAAGTTATAGTAAAAATAACATTAACTACATATTAACTACACTTTTACTTCAAAAAACATGCAAATTTTCACATTTTTGTAGCTAAAGTGTAGTGAAAGTGTAATAAAGTTGAACTCAAGTTGTAGTTAAGTTGAAAATAATTGTAATAAAGTTGCACTCAAGTTGTAGTTATGTTGTAGTAAAAGTGTAGTTAAGTTGAAATAAAAATTACATAAACATAAACTATACTTGAAGTAAAGTTGTATTAATGTGTATCACATATTGAAATAAAATTACATATTGCTTGAAAACAACTTGTAATATATATATTTTATTTAGTTGATTTGTAATTAACTCGCAACAACTTATATTTTAACTCCAACAGGAAAAGTAATAGGCACTCCTATTGAAGGAGCGGTTGATTCTGACATACTTTTTGGACTATTGAAAGGTTTAGAAGATTATAAGAAAGGACAATTAGGTTTTTAGCGTGGAAAAAAACATAGAAAAATTAATTTTAGAAGCCTATGAAGATAGTAAAACTAAATTTGACCATGTTACTACAGGACATATCAGTCAATATTTGAAAAGAAAATATGATTTAAAAATCAATTGTAGTAAGGCATTAATAGAAGCAGGCTTTGATCTTGAAAAAGATGAAAACGAACCTTCTTTAGTTTATATTCAAAAAGCTACCACAAGAAACAAGACTTCAAATCGTGATCAAATTCAAAACAAAGTTGAAGAGAAACCTTTGTTGTTTCAATTTGCCTATTTTCCAAATTTTCTAAATACACTCCAAGAGCTTTCCAATATAGCTCAAAAAGAATTTTGGGGAAACGGAAATAATATTTTATTTTCTTATCTATTTAAATATTTTGAGTTCATTTACGAAAATAAAAGCTATCCTGATATTATTACTTATAATAAAGACAAAACAAAGGCATGTTTCAATACAGGTTTGTATAGTACAGGTGTTTTTCCAATATTTGCATGCTTTGAAAAGCAGGAAAATGGAGGATATATTTTTAGAAAACTTTGTTCTAATGGAGATAGAGTTTTAGATGATTTAGAAATACCTAAATCTTTAAGCGATTATGATACATTCAAAAATGAAATCATTTTTGATAGTAAATTAGATTTTAGAGTAAATCATTTGCATCTTTTTGAGAGAAAAGAGCGATTACCTGAAATTGTGAAAAAACTAAATGATAGGTTCATAGGACACATTATTAATGGTGAATTGAAAATCATCAAAGATAATTATAATCTTCAAAAGATGATTATTCCTGCAGCTTATAAGCAAAGAGTAGTTTTATACATTCCTTTGAAACTTCAAGAAGAATCAGTTGATACGATAGTTGTAGTTGAAAAAGAGGAAGTTAAAAACGAACAGTATTACGCTGTGAGAACTATACTAAATCCGCAAGACAATATTTACAAAACCGCAAGAGTTCTTTCGATAGTTGAATCTGAATGGGTAAAAAACACCATTTGAAAGTAAAAACATTGGTAAAATAGGCTTTTAAGATAAGTCATTTTACCATGTAATTTTATTTCCAAAAAAAGAAATGGAAAGAAAGCTTGAAAAAAGTACTTACAAGTGTGAATAATAATATTTTTTGTAAAAATTTGATATGATTTAAGAATATTAATCCAATATTAGAGAAATTCATGCCAACAGAACAAACCGATCTTGAATATTTGTTTTCTAAAGAAAGATTAGAATCTTATAATAATATTTACGAACATTTTGATAATTTAAAAATGATTGCAAGCATAACAACAAAAATAGCAATACTTGAACTAGTATTAAGAAATTTACTAGATAAACATATGAAAGAAAAAGATTTAGAATGGTTAAGAAATTATAACGAAGAAAACATCAAACAAAAAATAATTAAATTGCAAAACAAAGAAATATTAGATAACAATCAACTCATTTCAAGAATTTCTTTAGGAGATGTAATATTTATAATTAAGCTAGAACACTTAGAGGCAAAAATAATTAATTCTTCTAATATAAATTTTAAAAAATATTATGCACACAACAAAGAATATTACTTTCACTATGTAAATAATAAAAAATATAAAAATAGTTTTAGCAATATAGAAAAAGCAAATATTGTTCTTAACCTTTTACTCACAATCAGAAATAGAAGTTTTCACTGGGAAAATTTATATAAAACAAAAATAACAAATCAAAAGGCTTTAGCTCCTAGAATCACCACAAAATCACATAATACCTTTATAGGCGTTATGCCAAATAAAATCAATGCTTTTTTAAGTGATTTAATAGAGAGTTTTGAAAAAGATTTGAATAGCTACTTAAAATAGTATTTAAGATGGGCGATCTCGATCCGCCCTTATAATGATTTTAAATTATATCATACAATAAAAAAATTGTCAATTTAGTTTATATTTAGTATTGCTCTAAAATGTTGATTGTATAATAACATAATATTTAGATTTTCGTTTTAAAGGAGTGCAAATGAGTGATACTATTATTTTAGGTATTTTATTAGAGAAGTACAATAATGCTAAATATAAAAAAGTCGGAAACTGTATTAAACTTCGTTATCAATATCACGATGTAAATGTGAATTTATATTTTGATGGTTATGATAAAAATTATCCTTCAACTTCTATAATATTAGCAATGGATAAATCTTACTATATTACTTCTTTTAATGTGGATAATTTCGATGAAAAAAATCAATATTTAGATAAAATTCCAGATCCTATACTTAATCTTATTAAAGATGAGAATAACAAATTAACTTCATTTTATAATGAGATGAGAAAGCGTATCAAAGAAGATAATTTCCAAAACATTAGTTACAGCAGTGACATAGTGTTTAATAATACTATGCAATATAATAAAAATAAAGAAAATGGTAATCCATTTTTTCATTATATTAGAGCAGCAGTAATGACACCTGAACATTTTAAAAAATTATTCCATAGTATGAATATTTCAAAAGAAATTCTCATGAAAATTCAACAAGCAGGATTTACCATTGTAACTACAAACGACCCCAATAAAAGAAAAAATTTTTATGAGGAACTAAAAAGTAAAGAAATTTTTATAGAAGTTTTATAATAGAACATATTAACGATAAAGACTTTGCAAGAACAAATAGCCGAAAGCCACGCCTCTTTCGGTTCAATGTTTTTTGTTACAATTGTATTAAGCTTAGACTAAGTGTGGTTTTTATAGAATTTTCAACGGTTTTTTAAGTGAGATAATCAACAAGCTTGATTATCTCGTTAATTAATTCTAAGACAAGAACTAAAAAATCAATGACTACTCATCATGTCTCCTTCTTATAACCGAAAGAGTAGCCATGCTTAATACACTTTAATTATAGTATTTTTGAATGAATAAGTTTTAATGTTTTATATGAAAATTTGGGTGTTATCTCAATTCTTTCCTATAATTTGTTTTTTTCTTCATCATTATGAAAAACCATTGTTTCAATACAATTTTCTTTACAAAATTGTTTTATTTCATAATTATTGTTTGTTTCATAGAATTTAACAAGATGGGCAAAAAACTCATTCATATCATTCTTAGCAATTGCCAAAATACCGAATCCATTTTCAATTAAAATTTTATTAGCAATTAGCATTGAAGTTCTTTTATTTCCATCAAAAAATAATTGACTTCTCATAAGATATAACATCAAATCCAATGCTACTTCTTTTTTATTTTCATTTTTTAAAATTGTTTCTATATTTTCACTAACCTCATAATCAATAGGTAATTTTGGTTTAAAATTTGTTCCACTTATTTTAACATCAGCTGTTCTTAAAAATCCTGATTTATGAACCAAATCTCTGCCTACAATCCTATTAAAGTCCTGTATCAAACTCAAACTAACTTTTTCATTAATGGTATCAAACAAATAATTCCAAGCTCTTTTGAGATTTAAAATTATTGTTAAATCTTGTATTGTTTTATCAGGAACACTAAAGCCATCTATAATCATTTGAGTTTCAGGAAAAGTAACATTTACACCTTCTAAATTCGCGGATTTCCAAATAATATCTACAAGGTTTCTTTTTGCTAAAAATATATTTTCTTCTAAAGTTAAATTTCTCATTTTAAATCTTTCCTTCATAAAAATCCGCCTTGAGTTTTAACTCTTGGCGGAAATAACCCTAAAGGCTTAACTATGAAACGACATAGTAAGCGTTTTGTGAGATTATATCTAAACTTTATTAAAAGAATTGCGTTCGGTTTATAAGTGATACTTAATAAAAAGTGTGTATAATACATACTCATAAGGATATTATAGTGAGTAAAAAAGATAAAATTATTAAAGATTTAAAAAATAATCCTAACAATGTGCGCTTTGAAACGCTTAAGATTTTATTAGAAAGCGAAGGTTATGAATGTTTTAATAAAGGCGGTTCACATTATCAATTTAGAAAAAAAGAATGTGATCTTATTACTATTCCATTTAAACGCCCTATAAAGGCTATATATGTCAAAATGGTTTTAAAAGCTATAACAGGAGAATGAATTATGAAAGACTTAGATTACTATCTTAATCTACCTTATGAAATTATTATAAAAAAACTTGATGAAAAAGATGGCGGAGGATATTTTGCAAGATATAAAGATTTCCCTTATATTATGGGAGATGGTGAAAATGAAATAGAAGCCTTAAAAGATCTCAAAGAAGCTTTTAAAGGAGCATTAGAAGTTATGCTTGAAAAAGGTGATTATATTAAAGAACCTATTGATAATGAAGCAAAAATTAGAATTAATATTACCTTGCCTAAAAGCTTAGTAGAGGCAATAGATACAATAAGCGATAATAGAAGCAAATTCTTAGCCGATCTTGCAAATAGCGCTATAAAATCTTATAAAATAAGCACCTAAAAATTGACATAGTTAAATAAAAAAAATCCGTTTCAAACCCCTAAAAAATAGGTATTTTATAGCAAAAAACTTGGCTTTTTTGATGAAATTTACTATAATATAGCTTGTATTTAAGCACTAATAAGGCTAATCTTCCGATTGTTTAGAAAGGGGGTGGCTATGATTAGAGAAATAATCGAATTTACGATTCTCTTTTTGGAGACAGTAAATAAGATAATCGATTTAATCGACTATCTTTTAAAATAACTTTCTTACAACTATTTTATAAGATCCACGCTTAGTCTTAGCTTAATACAATTGCAACAAAAAACATTGAACCGAAAGAGGCGTGGCTTTTGGTTTACATTATTTTGGATTTGAATGCTTTTTTAATTCCCTATTCCAATAAAAGAAATACTTTGAATCTAGTTTATTTAGTATATTTAAAATAAAATTATTTATTTTATTTTTTTTGAAAACTATTGCATATGTCTTATCATTATTTAATTTGTAATTTTTATAATCTTGTGCTGTAAAAATTTGATTAAATAAAGAATTTATTTTATATATATTATCCTCATGGGTTATAAAAATTTCATACTCTTCTAAAAGTTTTTTTAAATTATATTGATTTAATTTTTCTATTTTTATCCTAGCTTTAACTTTATATTTATCTTGGTTGTTCCTTAAGTGGTATAAAGCAACCGCAAAATGATGAGAACCATTATGATTATTCCATTCATACCAATCAGCCCACTCATAATAAGTGAATTCTAAAATTTTATCTTCTTGAAAATGTTTAATACATGACTGTAAATCCCATCCACCCTTTTTATTTAATGCTCGAAAAGTATCAAAACCAAATAAATAAATTATATCTCTAGGATCTATATTAGATTCATATAAATTAATATTAGCAAAATAATTAGTTTCGTTGTTAGAACTTGAGCAAGAAATTGATTTTACAACTCCTAAATCAAAATCATCTATTTCTTTATATTCATCTTGTTTAAATAAATTGCTAAGTAAACCAATAAAATCATCTTGCTTTTGTAGCCATTGTCCATCTTTAGTATATACTAATGAAGATTTTATATAATATTCATTCAACTTTAATAACTTAATTATACCCCCAGAAAACGAGAAGCAATTAATATTATCATTCCAAGAATAGTTTAGTTCTTTTAAATCTAAATTTAATAATTCAAACAATACCTTTTGAATGCGATAGTTTTCCAGATACAATTTTATTTTTTCTAGCACTTTATTCCTTCAGCCACCAATAAATTAAGTCTTTCTATATTAATCATATAAAAAAAAAGCTTTTGATATAATTAAACATTAAAATAAACAAATCATTAAAAATCTAATATTAATAAAATCAAGACAATCAATGCAATTAATTTTATAAAAACTACATTCATGATAAATCTTAAAAAATATTTTTAAACTATTCTTGAATATAATTCTTGCTATGTTTTAAAAATTATTTAGTTTAGAAAATTTTATAAAGGTTTTAACTATGAAAGAAAAAGAATATAACATTGTGAATAATTTGCTTAATCTTGATTTTAATAAATGTGAAAATATATTTTCACTTCATGAATTAATAAAAAGAATTGCGACTATTGTTTTGTAAAGATGGTTCTAATGCTAGAAACAAAATAGCACATGCAAGATTTTCCCAAGTTAAATAAAAAAAAGAACCTCGTTAAAACCACTAAAAAATAAGCATTTTATAGCAAAAATACTTGCAAAATTTATTAAAATATGGTATAATTTTATTAAAAATATGAATAAGTTATAATTGAAAGGAATAAAGATGGATAAAGCAGTAAATATGAAATTAAAGATCACTTTTATTGTGTTTCTTGTATTGATTTTGACTAATATAGGCATTTTATTTATAAGCAAGAATGAAATATTTACAAAAACACTTATAGGCTTAATAGCAACTGCTTTCATTTTATATTATGCTTTAGCTTGGATAAAAACCATAAAAAGTATTAAAAAAGATAGCTCTAAAAGTGGAGTTAAAAATCTTTTCATAGGTATTTTAAAATTGCCTTATGAATTAGTGAAAGTGGTTTTAAAGATCATCAAAAAAACATTTTCTTTTTTCTTTGGTTTAATAGATGCTTGGGTTGATGATACAGTTAAGTCGAGAAAAACCTTAGATGAGTTTAATTCAAACGAACAACTAAATGGAAAATCGTTAGATCTCTCAAATATGAGTATGCTTAAATGATATCTCCTCAATAAGCTAGAAAAATTTCTAGCTTATTTTAATTATCATTCTTGCAAACATTTTTCAAATTTTTATTACATACTTAATATTTCCACAAATAAAAAGCAAAAACATATTTTAACAATATTTATAAGCAAGCCTAAATTAGCTTGCTTATTTTAAAAATTCAGGAGGTATTTTAGGCGCAGGAGGAGCAGAATTATTATTTCCGCCATTTGAAGGTTGTATTAAATTACCATTCGCATCTCTCGCACCTGTCCAAAACTTAGAATCAAGAAGTTGAGAAGGATTATTTAGGGCTGTTTGAGTTACAGTTCCTAAAGCATTTACAGTATTGTTAAATGAACCTTTTGCTCCATCAGCAGCCATTTCTGCAACCTTAACACCATCATCAACTGTTCTTGCAGGAGCGCCTTTATTAAATTGATTTACCGCATTATTAACCTGTCCTTGAACTTCTTGTTGCACTGTTCCTTGTGAATTACCTTGTCCCCAAGCTGTGTTTTGTCCTGTAGTGTTAAAATGTCCTTCTGCCATAGATTTCTTATCAGCTTCATAACTATTTCCAAATCCTACGGCTGCTGAATCTACTGTGCCATAATTGCCTTTATGGATTGCAGAAGCTGTAGAAGGACTATAATAATTTTGCATACCTACAGAACCCATAGTGTTTTGCGGACTACTAAAATCTCCTGCGCTAAAGTATTTAGAGAGTTGTTGTGGATTATTAACACTCCATCTTTGGAAATCATCAGAAGCCATTGCCATAGCTTTTCCGATATTACCACTATTCCAAGCATTTGTAATTGCTGCATTATCACCTGAACGAATGTAATTATTGAGTGCTTTAGGCACAGAATCAGAGTTAACATTGCTTGCAAACGATTCAACCGAGCTATATTTATTAATAGCTGAATGCACTTGAGAGAATTCTTTACCTGTAAAGGTTGAGAAAGCATTATTAAGAGAGGCTCTAGCTGAATCATCACGAGCATAAGTAGAAGCCACATTATCCCCAAAGTCCTTAGCCCATTGTTGCATTTCTTTTTCTGAGAATTGAAAGGTTCTACTTGTACCATCAGCTTCTTGTATTTTAATATCACCTCCTGCTATACCTACAATTTTACCTCCTGCTTCTAAAGCCGACATAATTTGCTGCGCCCTTTCATTTCCTGCTTGAGCCATCTTATCAAATGCCATAGTAGAGCTTGCTTTAAAGATTTCTTGTGCTTGAGCATTAATACCATGAGAGGCAGAATGATCAAATGCCATATTAGCAACAGATTGAGAAGTTTGTCCTGTTTTTAAAGCATCGCTAATACCTTGAGAAACTTCACCTGCTAAAGAAGCTTGTTTTGATTTCATATTACTAGCACTAAGTCCTGCAATGTTAGCAGCAGTAACGCCTTGCATATCACCACTTATTTTAGAACCTGTATTTACATCAGCCACAGTTGTTCCACCCCCTGCTATGCTAGTAGTAGAATATCTACTGCTTCCTATGCTAGTAGCACCTTGCAAACTCACTACCCCTGCATTCATCGCCCAAACTTCATCTCCTCTAGGAGCAGCAATGCTAGTTTGCGTAGATAGAGCTTGCTGATTTGCAAAGCTTCCAGCAGCTCTTGAAGCACCTGTTAGAGCTTGAGATAATCCAGAAGCAAAAGTTATAAATCCTTGCTCACTTGCTTTAGCAATTGCATAAGCTAAAACAGGAGTACTCATTACAAGATAATTCATGAAATTTGATCTATTTGCTACTTCTTTGAATATAAGCATGTTATCTCCTAAGCTTAAAGCTGCTTTTCCACCTGTTATTACTTGTGCAACATTCATAAGATTAAAATCATTTATAAAATTAATAATACAAAGTATAGGAGTCCAAAGTACTATCCAAATACATAGAGTAAAAAACATCTTAATATGAGCGTAAGAGCCAAATACAATAGAAAGCAAAGCAACAAGCCAAGATAAACCTATGATAATAGCTGTTAAATAAGCTTTAGCTAAAGGCAAATAAGTTTGTGCCATGTGTCCTTGTGCTTGCATACTTGCGTAAAATTGCTGATCCGCATAAGCAGTATTTGCAGCCACAGAAGCAGGATTTAATCCTACTGATTTAGCGGTATTAATGATTGCATCTTGAGAAGCAAGCATTATCATGGATTGCTGTAAATAAGATCTAGCACTTACAGCTTGTTCGTTATAGATTTGCGCAGCGCCTAAGAACTTTTGCTCATAATTTGTCATATCATCTACCATACCAAGCAAAGCAGCATGAATCTTCATAGCTTCATCTGTATCGTTTTGAATCATTTCAACGATTTGAGGACCTGCATCAGAACAAGGCACAACACTTTGTTCTTCAATATTATTGTTATTTTTAAACAAAGGAGTAAGCTGAGAGCCATTGCCTATGTTTGTGAAAAGATCTTGCATTAAATTATCAGAATTTTGAAAAAGATTTCTACCTTGTTGATTAAGTAAGATACCTACTGAAACGCAGTTTCTAAAATAAAAATCAATATTTTTTTGCAAAGTTGCATCAATAGCCGAAAGCTTTACGCTTGGTAAAGTACTCATCACTTGAAGTGAAAAACCTAAACCTGCGTTAGAAAAATTTGTAGATTGTGGAGTTGAAAAATGTTTTTCCATAGCTTCTAGGATAACCTTCTCAAATTGTGTCATTAATGCAAAGCTTTTTCCTATGCCTATAGGAATTTGAGAAATGACATAATCTTTACTTGTTACTTCATCGTGAATCATGAAGCGGTGACTATTGTCATTTGGCGCCCTTAAAAACATCTGCCACACTACAGCAAAAAGTATAAACATTTTTCCAAATTCAAACACAGGATTTGTTTGTCCATCCATTGCTTTTTTGATACTAAAAAGCAATAATGAGATAGCTAAGGCTGCATTAACGATATAACTTGTTTCAGTGGTTATACCTTTAACAGCTTGCATGATTTCATTCATCACATCGCCATAACCCCAAGTATAAATTAAATTGCTATTAGCTATTTCAGTTGCACCAAATAAAAATGAAGGTGCAAAAAACAAAGTGCTAAAGAATAAAAAGTAAAATCTTTTCATGGATTATATTAAAGAAGTTAAAGAGTTTATTTGGTATAATTATAAAAGGTAGATGCCAAAGGCGGCTACCTTTGGCATTAATCATAACCTAGAAAGGCGGTGATTAAATTGTCCAATAAAATTATAGTAATAATTATACTACTTTGTATAATTATAGTCAAGTGTTATTAACACTTGATTTCCCCTTTTTTTAAGGGGAGCTATAATTTTCCCTTTGGCTTACCAAACAAACTTTTAACTAAGCTTCTCTTCTTCTATTGAATTTCTATATTATTTTATATTTTTTATTTGAACTAAATAATAAACTTAACAAGATTTAAATTTACCAAATCTACTATCTTTTTACTTCAATCTCACATTCATAATCATATTAGATAAAAAGATACTATCTTTATCAAAGTCTTTTGAGTTATATTCATTTTTTGATTGTATAGTTTGCATAGTTTGCATTAAAGTTGAAAGATTGTATAAACTTAAACTTTCTAATATATTTATGAGTTCTATCTTGCTTAAAGTATTAAAATCATTTAACAATCTAAGATAATTACTTATAATAGAAGAAGAGTGAATACTATGAAATAAAATTTTATTTTTTATATCTTTTTTAATAAAAAATTGATTATTTTTTATATAAAAATAATTTCTAAAATGATTATTGCTTATTATTTGATTATAAAAACTTAAAAGACTTTCTTTGCTGTTTAAGTCTATAAAATTAAGATAAAAATTCTTTTCTTCTAAGGCTAATTTTAAAGCATTAAGATTAGTAAAAGAAGTATTAATATTTTCATTATTTTTTAAAGCATAAACGATATTTTCTTGTTCTTGTTTTTGGGTAATAGCATATTGTAATAAAGGATTTTTATAATGTGTATCGCTATTGATTAAAACATTGATATAAAAAGCTTCTTTGCTTTTCTTAGTTAATTGAAGCAAAGATAAAAGTGTAGAAGGGATATAAAAAGAATCAAGCTTTAAATTTAAATACTTATCATAAGTATTTATATAAGTTAATTCTTGACTAAAATCCAAAGCTTGTTCTTTTAAATTTAAAAGCATTGTTCCACCTAATCCTAATAAAGCTAGATTTTTGAAATTCTCTAAAGCTTTTCTTTTTTCTAAATCGATTTGAAGTATTTTTTGCATTGTTTTTCCTTTTGTTTTTATTTTACTTTAAATATTTTTTTATTTTGATTAAATTACTCTTTGATATTATGCTCTTTAGCATAAGCTCTTATCTTAGCTCTTAAATCCTCTGGAAAATTATATCTATATATAGCAGGAATTCTTGGGTCAAGGAGTTTGTCTAAATATCCTCTTTTATAAATCCATTCCAATCTTTCAGGTGTAAAATAATAAGGGGCATTAGGATAGCCTTGAGGTGGGGTTAGGGCTGCTAATTTGGCATGTAATATTAAAGTATCATTAAAAAGTTGAGCCCTTTCTTCACTCCAATCATTAGGTGTATCGGTTTCATAACCTTGTCTCATTCCATTTTTATACCCTCCCCTATAACGATCAAATTCTCTTCTGCTTTCATAAGTAGAATCTACATCCCTTGGATCTTTTATCTTACCCTCAACTATATCACTTCTTAAGGCTTTATACATACTTCCAAATTGATCACTAGCTATATCATATTTATTTAAATCAATCACCCAATCTACTCCCATAATCTCATCTATAAAAGGAAGCATACCAAATTCATCAGGTTTTAAAGTCTTAGCTAAGGTTTTAATCTCTTGTTCTCTTAAAGGATTTTTATGCACTCCTACTAAACCACTTCCTACAGCAATATCTGCATAACCATAAATAGCACCTAATAAATTAGGTTTATCTAATATACTACTTCCTCCACTTAATTGTATATAAAGTATAGTAGCTTGGATAAATCTTGCATTAAAACCATTTTGAGACATATCATTAGCTAGGTATTTATAATCACCTAATATTCCTGCTGCCATACCCCATTCATTATGAAATAAACTTGATCTTAGATTATGTTTATTATCATCTACTATTCTATATAATTTTTCATATTTAGGATCTACATTTCCTTTTTCATCTACAGCTCCTATAGCTTCATAAGGTATATCTATAACAACACTTCTTATACCACTTCTTATAACTAAATATTTATATCTTTCTTTTTTAGTTTTTAAAGATTTATAATAAGCTTTTTCTGCTTTAGTCCAAGGAGCTATGCTTCCTTTGATAGGATCTTTTAAATAAATACTTTGCCAATCTTTAAATTCAAGTAAAGTAGATTTCTCCCCTGTGTGAAATTCAGGATCTAGATACCTAGGTTGATAATTAATATAAGGAGAAGTTCTTAATATACGATCAGCTTCAAACAAAGCTTTGGAATATTCTTGGGTGTATTTACCTACTTCACGCCCATCTTTTCTTTTATCAAATATAATTTGATTTGTATTTTTATCAACTTCTAATATAAGTCCATTAGAAGTATAAATCTCGTAAGTTTCACTCATTTTTATCCTTTCATCCTATATATAAACCATCTTCTATGATTATAGTAGTAGCTAATCTGCCTATGAATTTGTTGGAATAATCTTGGGATTTGTTAATATCATTAAAATCTTCTTTATCTTTTCTTCTATTTCTTTCATTATCAACATCTTTATTATTTATCCCCTTATACATCACTTCTAAATTATGTTGTCCTATGGCTTCTAAATTTTCCATCAATCTTCTTGCTTTTTGCCTATCTTCTATGAACTTACCTTTTTCATCTTGAGTGGTATTATAAATCCCATTTGCATATTCATATAAAATTTGTATAGTATCATTATAAGCTAAGATAGGGTGTTGTTTTATCACTGGGTGTTGTATTTTATACTCTTCTTTTCTTTGAAAATGCTCTAGCTTATATATATTACAATTTCTAAGTTCTATATTGTTTTTTTCAAAAAATTCCTTATCATTTAAGATATATTTGCCTTCATTGATTTTATCTTCCATAAAAGCACTTCTTTTTTCATCTAAAATAATATAAGATAAAAGTCTTTTTAAGGCAAATTCCCTAGCTTCACTTGAAGTTGTAGCACAAGCAATACTAGGATAATAATTAAGCCCACCCGTGCATAATAAAGAACCAAAAATAAACTCAGATAAATCAAAACTCATAAATCTAGAATTTATTAATAAAGGATAGGTTATATATTCTTCTTTTTTTACAGCTAAAGGAAAATCATAATTGTAAGTAAATTTTTCATACATTAGTTTTTCATATAAAATTTTCAATCTTTCATAATTTGTAGGCAAAAGTGTATCAATAAAAGATCCTGCTAAATTTTTTAATATATCCACGCTCAAGTCTTTACTCATTTTAATAGAAAAATCAATAGCTAATTGTTTTCTTACTTTTGATATCAAATGAATTTGCTTAGCTTTATCTAATCTTGAAAAACTCTTTGACTTTTTTAATTCACTTGCATATTCTAATTGATTAAAATAATAATAATTTGTTCCTATTTGATATAAAAAAAGCTTATTGAGTGATTTTTTACTTTTTGGATTAATTTTTATAAAACGCCCCTTAGGGCTAAGTGCATAAAATATCCCTAGTTCTTTAAAAAAATGTGCTTTAAAACTAGAAAATAATTTATTACCATAATACTTTTTATCTAAGCTTGAATCTATAAAAAATAAAATCATTTTTTTAAAAAAATCAGGCTGACTCATAAAAAATTCTGTAAAAGGAAAAAGTTGCTTAATGATATTAAAAAAAGTAATATCTATAGATAATTTTGCAAGTTCTTTATCAAGCATAATATCTTGAATGCTTTTATCTAAATCTTTTTTTGAAGGAAGAGTTTTGTCTGTTTGTATATTTTCTTCAAATTCAATCTCCTCATCAAAGCTTTCATTTAAGGTTTTTAAAAAATTTACATAAGTTTGATCTTCTTCTTCAAAATCATTTTCAAACATAGCTTTGGCTAATTCATCTAAATAAATAACTTCATCTTCTTTTTTATTTTTATTTAATTCTTTAGATAAAAAGATATAAATTTTTTTATCATTATCATAAAAATAAATATCATCAGGGATAAATGAAATATACTCATTAAAATAATTTGGTATTTTAATCTTTTGATAATTACCAATATTTGCCTGAAACAATTTATATCCCAAAGAATATTCTTGCGTAAAAGCTAAGTCTTTTTGTAAAACATACAAAGTTAAAGTCAATAAAACAACCGTTAAAGGTGAGTATTTCTTAAAATCTACATTTTCATATGTTTTAAACATTAATGTTTCTGAGTTAAGATTAGATTGTGTTTGGTCATAGCGAGAATTGATATTATCTAAATAATTATTAAAAAGCTCGACATATTCTTCTACTTTTTCTTTTTCTTTTTCGCTAATTTCTTCAAGTTCTTTAGGCAATTTAAAAAAGCTATCAATATAAGCAAAATCTTGCTTAACTTTTTCATATTCTAATCGTTCGTTTATATGTTCTAATAAATAAAGTTTCATCCAAGAATATGTTTGATTATAAAAATTAAAATATCCCTTATATTTTTGATAAATCTGTCCATCAAGTTTCACAAAAGGACAAAGTTGCAATACATAATCATCTTCTTTTTTAACATCTCTTTCTATAAAATAAGAACCATAATCTCTTTTGCTAGGAAAATCGCCTTTTAATGCAAGTTTTTCATTTTTTGTAAGAGCTTTGGGGCGATTTTTTATTATTGCTCCTAATTTTTTTTGATACAAGTCCTCACAAAGTCCTGCATTGTTAAGCTGTGGTGGATTAGTAATAAGCAAATAATTTTTACCCATTTTGGTTGTATTGATTTGATCAGTATTTTTTTTATCTAATATCATTTCTACTAGCATGGAAGAATTTAAATCAGGATATTCTGCATAAAAGAAATGATTGAGTTTAGAGATATTTAAATTGATTGCTTTTTTTAATGTTGTATCAAAATTATTTAAACTAGAATTCACTAAAAGTGTATTATCTAACTTTTCATTTTCAAATTTTAGATTATTTTCTAAAAAATTATCAAAAATACCTTGAAATTCTTCATCTAAAATAACTTTATAAAAACTATTTTTATAAAGACTAATAGAAGGTACATTAGAATAAGATGAAAAATCTAATAATACTTTATCATCTATAATTAATACATCAGATAAAATTTCTTCATTGCACAAAGCGATAATAGGATAAAGCTTACTAGTAATAAGCTCTAAAAGTGGATAAGCAAAATCATAATAATATTTTTGTTCCTTATACTCTTGATACTCAGCAGAAGAATTATAAGCTTCAAATAATGTATTTACAACAAAAACATAAGGATTTTTTTTGACTAAAGAGACAGGTTTTTTAAGATTGGTTACAGAATCTAGTATATTGATAAAAAATTTTGCTATAGCTCTAATAATTTGCTTATATTCATCATCATTAGATTGAGTAATATTTTTTAAAAGTGTATTAAAAAGTGTATCTAGGGTAAGTTGTATCTTTGGTTTAATTTCTTGCTCAAAATAGTTAGATTCTTTGATATTTTTTAATAATATATTTAATTCTTTTTGAATTTCTTTTAAAAAATTTTCAATATTTTCTACATTGTTTTCATCAATAATTTTATTGAGCGTTTTATTTTCATTTTGATTAATTGCATTATTTAAAAATTTTAAATTATTAAAGATAATTTTTTTAATGCTAGATAAATTTTTATCAGAGCTAAATTTTTGTTCTTTTGTGATTTCGTCTTTATTGGCTTGATTTAAATGTATGATTTTAAAAGTTTTTGTATTATCAATTTTAAAATTATCTTCAATAGTATGTAGTGTCTTATACAAAGAATTCTTAGCTTCTTTATATCCATCAAAATCGCTGCATATAAAAATAATTTTATTAGCATTTTTGGTAAGATTTTTTAACTCAATTTCTAAATTATGATTTGATGCAATTAAAGTAAAATTTTTTATTTTCATATTTTAACCCCATTTACCACCACAAATTTACAAACATAAAGCTCTTGTTTTCTATCTTCATCTTCTAAGATTTCATCTAGTCCTTGTGCGATTTGAAGTTTTAAATTTTGCATTTTTGCAGGAGCTAAAAAACTAAAATGATATTCGTTTAATTCTTTATTATCTTCTAAAGCATTTTTGATGATTTTATCATACTCATGTAGCTGTGTAAAATACCCTACTCCTAAATCTTTATTTTCAAATTCCTTATAAGCACTTTTATAAACTTTAGCAATGTTTTTTGGGATAATAAAATAAAGTTTGATTAAATTAGTATCAAAGCTAAGATTTAATTCTTTAAATTCATAATCTTTACTAAAGTCTTGTTTGAATTGATTAAGAATATTTATATCCTCTATATCTTTTAAATCTTTTAAATCTATATTAAATTCATTTAAAGCCTTATCTTGTTCTTTTTTTTCATTATTGATTAAAAGATTATAGATAGGTAAATTATCTTTTTGAAATCTATCACTTTTATAATGAAGTCTTATTATAGGTTCTTTTAACTCTATTTGATTTTTACTTTGTTCTCCTAAGCCCTCTTTAGGATCAAAGCTGTGATCAAATTTAAACTTAGTAGGAGTAAAGCTTACTTTTAAAGCAAAGCCTTTATCTGTTTTACAAGCTGAGATGAGTTCTTGTAAGATTACATATTCATTATTGACTTTCTTTTGAGATAAGGATCCTTTTACATTAACAACTTTAGTACAAGGAACACTTACACCTGCTATAGTATTAGGACAAGCTACTATACTAGAGTTTAATAAATCACTTTCTAGCATTATAGGCACACCATCATCTTTAAAAGTTTTTCCTTTGTTTGATTTAAGTATGACTTTACCTCCATGGATACATTCTAGGTTTTGATTTTCTAAAAGAGCATGAAGTTTAGCTATAGCTTGTTTTTTATCTACTTGTGTGGTTTTTTGTTCTTTTAAAGTGTTTGAAATTAAGTCTTTATACTCTAAGCTTTGTTTGCTTAAACATTCTAATTTAATATTTAAAGAATTTTCTATAATAGAATAATTAAGCAAGCAAAGTTCATCATTTTTATAAAAGATACTAAGTCTTCCTAAACCACTGCTTTCATCTTTAGGAGAAAAATAATAACTGGGTGTATCTTGTTTTATAGTATTATCTTGATCTAATTCTCCAAAGTAAAAAGGATTATTAGGA
>NZ_MJXO01000065.1:52653-58123 GCF_001762835.1 Campylobacter sp. BCW_6466 | reverse complement strand
TCCTTTCTAATAAATTTAAGTTTTAAAAAACTTAATCAAATCCACCTTAGTAGATTTGTTAAATTTTCTAATACGCCTTAATTACTCCATTTTTATCTTGGTATAAATTATTTTGCAAGGCTAGATGATCAAGTTTTGAATATTTAAAATGCAAGTTAGCTTTTTTGCTCATATTTCCTAAATGTAAAACATTTCTACCAAATTTACTATGACTGTTTAGGCTAACTGCTTGTTTGTTTCTTCTGATATCATCGATAATAATATATTTAAAACGCTTGTCTCCTTTTGGAGTTTCTAAAATTTCTTTTAAGCTCCAACCTTTTTCTTTTCTTTTCACATAAAGCTTGTGAGTAATCCCATATTTATTACAAATTTCTATTTGTTCTTTTATGTTTAAACCAAGCTTATCTTTAAGTTTAAAATTTTTAGTATTTAATGGTGTATCTAAAGGCATTTTTCTTTTTTTTCTATCTTTAAAACAATAATAACTTAACTGCATTTTTCCCTTTCTAAATAAATTTAAGTTTTAAAAAACTTAATCAAAGTGCTTTTAATTTAAGCACTTTTGTTAAGCTTTTTACCCAAATGAAAACGAATGATTTTTTTTGCAATATAATCAGGATAAATTCCTTTTAAAACATCTACAAACACTCCACTTTGCTTGTAATAAATCCCTACGCCTCTTACTTCAAAAAGACTTCTACTATAATCAGCTTTCTCACCTTTAATCATTGGTATCATTTTTTCTCTCCTTGTATTAAGTTTTCTTTCTTTGCTTCTTCTTTTTTGATTAAGTCAATCGTTTCAAAGATAGCCATCCACTTGTCTTTATTTTTAGGACTCTTTAACTTTCTAAAAGCTTCAGTATAGATTTGATGAACGCGTGTCACGCTAAGATTAAGTTCTTTAGCTATCTCTTCAAAACTCATAATATAACCATCTCGCTTGCACTAGTTAATAACTCATCATTGATTTCGCACTCTTCAAGTTCTGCAAGTCTTAAGGCCTTTTTTAAAAGCTTTGCAGAGCTTCTAAAATTACCATTGCTAAATTTAAAATAGCCCTTGCCAAAAAACTCATCACTTTCTTCCTTGCTAAGTCCTCTCATCATCCATTTACCACAAATCCTTGAGTAAAGTTGTTTAAGCTCTTTGTTTTTACCCATTAGGTTTTTGTATAAAATCTCAGTTCCTACTAAAATAAGAGGCACTCTAGCAAAATCCGCAATGCGTCTTAAATCCTCCAAAGCCTTTAGTGGCAGATATTCGGCTTCATCTACGATTAAAATCTTTTCATTGGTCTTTAAAAATCTTGCAATTGCTTTTAGTTTTGAAGCATTGTTGCTATTTGCTTCGATTTTAAGAGCATTTAAAAGCTCATCAAGCATTACACCCACACTTGTATGACAAGTTGCCTCTATTAAAATACTTTGTGGTCTGGTTTTAATAAACTCGTTTATAATAGTGGTTTTTCCTGTTCCTGCTTCTCCAAAAATAAGTGCGATTTCTTTTTCATTTACAGCTTCGCTCATTACAAAAGTAGCCATAGAAAAATCACGGCTTCTAAAAAGTTGTTCTTTTTTAGGTTTTTCATTTTGCTTATCTTTGTGATTAGCGATAAAATCTCTTATCTTTTTACTCCATAAAGCCACATCACCTTTATAGCTTGCACTTTTAATCTGTGAGATTAAAGAAGCACTCGCACCAATCGCTCTTGCCAATGCACTTGGCTTCATACCGCTTTGTTCTAAAAAGCATTCTAATTCTTTGCTTAGTTCTTGCATATAAATCCTTTTGTTTTTAAGCTTTTTTAAAAGCTTTTAAAAACTTTCAAAGCGTGTTTAAATAGACTTTAAAAGCTTTTAAAGACTTTTAATACCCTGCCTTTTTGGCAGCATTTTCCCATTTTGGAATTTTGCATTTGGTATCTTTTATAACTTTTGTACTCAAATGTTCAAAATCACCATTGCTAACAAGGGCTTTTGAAAATTCAAGTTCTTTTTTAGCGTTGTTACTAGCTTTTGTTTTTGGAGCTTTAACTTTTTCTAGTTTTTCCTTGCCAAGAGCTAAATACTTTTCCATATTCTTTTCTAAAATCATTCTTTGCTTATCGATTTTGTCTTTATTTGCTTTTATGGCTCTATTTACAAGTTTTCTAGCAACTTTAGCTTCTTCAATGCTTACCCCAAGTTCTAAATCTAAGTTGTTTGCTACACAAATAAGTTCTTTTTGTTTATCAAAGCAAAAGATTTCGTTTTGGTTATTAAGATTTTCACACACAAACACTTCTTCATGGGTGTATAATTTTGGATTATAAAAAAGAGTTCCATTAAGACTTAATCCTTTATTTAGAACCTTTCTAAGCTTTAATTCACCGCCTAAATACATACTAAGGCTAAGCTCATCTATACTAATAGCATCGCTAATCTTTGCTTCAAAACTTTCTTTTGGAGTGGCACCTAGTCGGTCAAGCCATTTATTATTCATAAAATACGCACTATAATCATCAATACACTCTCTCATATACTCAAGTGTTTTAAGTCTTCTTTGATTTGTCTTATAGCCTTTTTTAAGTCTTCTTTCTTTTTTAGAATAAAAAAACTCAATAGCCTGTCTTTCTTTGATGTTAGCTCCTATATATCCGACGAGATTGGCTGTGAGTGAGTTTTGTAAGTCTTTAAATTTATTTTCTACATAAGGCTTACTCCAGCCACTGTAAGCTGGCATCGCTTTATAATCAATGTTTAATCTCTCTAAAAGAGCTTTGACATTTTTACTTAAAAATGCCTTGCCATTATCTGAGTGTATGCATTTTGGAACGCCATAAGTGCTGATGTATTTTGCAATGGCTCTTGCTATGCTTAAACTATCTTCACTAAAGCCTAGATAAAAGCTAGTTACACCGCTATAAGTATCGATTAATGATATTATAGTGTAGCGTTTATGCCAAGAACACTCATCACCTTTTAAGCCATAAGTTTCATTGATAAAATCTACTTTACAAATAGCATCAAGTGGACTTGCATCAATTTCTACGATTTCATTGATGGTATTTACTTTCCAATTACTCACCCCAAGTGCTGGCAGATGTCTGCTTATAGCTCCATCTTCGCCATACAAGATGATATTTTTTATGAGTTTGTTTTCTTTTAAGTATTTTTTCATACTTCTTAAAACACACTCATAGCTTATAAATTCATCTTTTTTGCCTAGAAAATCTTTTAAATCTAACTTGCCATTTTTTGCTAATTCATAATTGATAATGCGATGGATATTAGAAGCATTAAGCCTTCCTTTTTGAGCAAGTAAGGTATTTATAAAAAGCTCTTTTATACCAAGAGTGCTAATGGCATCATCTTTTTTATTTTCTCTTTTATCTATTAAAGCATCAAGTCCGTTTGCTAAGTATTCTTTTTGCCAAGCAAAGAGTTTGTTTTGTGTGAGCTTAAACTCATAGATTTTTTTAGCGTTAATGTAATTTATAAAATCATTTGTGTTTATCTTGCCTTTAGCATGGAGCCATTCTTTAACCACAGCTGCTTTTTGTAAGGCTAAATTTTGCTTTTTAGAACTGGCTTTTGCAAAGAGGCTTAAGCTGTTTGCATTGTTTATAAGTAGATTTTCTTGTGCGTTAAATTCTTTTGTGCTTTTATTGGACTCTACATTTTCGCTAGGTTTTGTCAAAGTTTTGTTAGTATTTTGCACTTGCAAAGCTTTAGAATTTTTAAGCAAAACATCATCGTTTAATGCTTTGCTTAAAACTTCTTGTGTTGTTTTAGGAGTTATAGTAGTAGTATTGCTTATATCTTCTATGTTAAAACCTTGCTCTACTAGCTGTGCTTCCTCCATGCTTAAAGGTTTAGACCAGATTTGAAGGGTTTTACCACCGCGTCCTTTGCCTTGAGTATAATTAAAGCCTAATATATTAGGTTTTAAATAGCAAAATTTTTTACCTTTGTTCTTAGCTCTTTTTACAGATTTAGCAAGAGTAAAATAATCAATATTGTTCTTTAATGCAAATTCTTTACTGCTTATCCACATTCAAGCCACCTTAAATCCATCTTTTTCTAGCATTTCTTTTAATTCTTTAGCTCTGCCTCTTATACCTTTTGTTTTGCCATAGCTCATATTTAAAAGCAGTCTATAATCGCTTTCATTTAACTTTTTAAATTTAGCCCAAGTACGAAGCTTAAAGCCTTTTTTACTCATTTGCTCAGTTAAACTTGTAAAGCTTTTACGCATTTTTACTCCTTTATGGTATAATCACCTAAACCACTCCAAAAAAGGAGTGGTAAAGATGATTTTATAACTCAAGTTTGAAAGTGATTTTTAGCTTCCAAACTTTGAGTTTTACAACCACCTTTTTACACTTTAAAACTTTCATTTTAAAGCTCCAAAAGTGATATTCTCCCCAACCCACCCAAACCACTTTTAAAAAAAATCTTTTTGTGATACAATTCTTTTAAAAGTAATAGAATTATAGCCTAATATATTAGGTTTGTCAAGGATATTTTATGAATTTAGCACAAAAAATTAGGGCATTAAGAGAAAATAAGGGCTGGACACAAACCGAGTTAGCACAATATTCTGGTATAGGTAAGTCAACGATACAATTATATGAGAGCAATAATGCTAAAAAAAATCCAACTATAGAAAATTTAAAAAAAATTGCAGATGCGTTTGAAGTAAGCATAGATTATTTTAATGATAATTTGTCCATTAGTAAAAATAATAAAATGTCCATTAGTGGTAAGAATTTGTCCATTAATAGCAATAAAGTGTCCATTAATCAAACAAACCTTAAAGAAACAGAGGAAGAGAGTTTTTATTATATCCCTAAGCTTAATATTAGTGCTTCTGCTGGAGGTGGGAATGAATTAGAAGGATTAGAATGTTATGAGAGCGGAGAGCTTATGGCTATAGACAAAGCCTTTTTCAAAACAATTCCAAGTGCTAGTATAAAAGCTATTCGCGTAGATGGGTATTCTATGACACCTATGCTTTTTCCTGATAGCTGGGTGATTTTTGAAGAAAGTGCCGATTTTAAAGGCGATGGATTGTATGTGTTAAATTATAATGGTCAACTTATGGTAAAGCTTTTGCAACTTAATCCTTTCGAAAATATCCTAGAAATAATCAGCGTAAATAAAGAGTATAAAAGCTACAGCATAAAATTAGATGAATCGCAAACTCCACTTTTTATAAAAGGTAAAGTTTTAAGGTCTGTAATATGATTTTAAAAGCTTTGTAAAGTATTTGTAAAAAGAATGTAAAAATGTGTAAAGCACAATGTAAAAAAATGTAAAGATAAAAGCTCACTTTGATTTCTAAAAAAATCTCATCAAAATACTATAAAATAATACTTTGATTAAAATTTCTCTCACTTTACTTTTTTACATATCTTTATATATTTAATATAGATAAAAATTATAAATAAATCATAAAATTAGTATTAATCAAAATATAAGCTT